>CAZARE010000318.1:0-7980 GCA_964487455.1 uncultured Propylenella sp. | reverse complement strand
CTCGTACTCCTTCGTGTGCTTGGCGATCTTCTTCGAATCGCCGGCGTCCTTGCGGTAGAGAATCTCCGCCGCGCCCTTGGCGCCCATCACCGCGATCTCCGCCGTCGGCCAGGCGTAGTTGATGTCGCCGCGGAGGTGCTTGGAGGCCATCACGTCGTAGGCGCCGCCATAGGCCTTACGGGTGATCAGCGTCACCTTCGGCACCGTCGCCTCGGCATAGGCGAAGAGCAGCTTGGCGCCGTGCTTGATGAGCCCGCCCTGCTCCTGCGCGGTGCCCGGCAGGAAGCCGGGAACGTCGACGAAGGTGAGGAGGGGAATCGAAAAACAATCGCAGAAGCGCACGAAGCGCGCGCCTTTGCGCGAGGCGTCGCTGTCGAGCACGCCGGCGAGCACCATTGGCTGGTTCGCCACCACGCCCACCGTGCGTCCCTCGATCCGCCCAAAACCGGTGACGATGTTCTTTGCGTGCGCTTCCTGAATCTCGAAGAACGCGCCCTCGTCCACGGTCTTCTTGATGAGCTCCCTGATGTCGTAGGGCTTGTTGGCCGCGTCCGGGACGAGCGTGTCGAGCGATGGCTCCACGCGGTCCCAGAGGTCGCTCGTCTCGATCTCCGGCAAAGGCGACTGGTTGGAGAGCGGCAGATAGTCGAAGAGCCGCCTGATCTCCAAGAGCGTGTCGAGGTCGTTGTCGAAGGCCCCGTCGGCGATCGACGACTTCACCGTGTGCACGGAGGCGCCGCCGAGCTCCTCCGGCGTCACGCTCTCGTTGGTCACGGTCTTCACCACGTCCGGCCCGGTGACGAACATGTAGCTCGTGTTCCTCACCATGAAGATGAAGTCGGTCATCGCTGGCGAATAGACGTCGCCGCCGGCGCACGGCCCCATGATGACTGAAATCTGGGGGATGACGCCAGAGGCGAGCACGTTGCGCTGAAACACCTCGGCATAGCCGGCGAGCGAGGCGACGCCCTCCTGGATGCGCGCGCCGCCGGCGTCGTAGAGGCCGATGATCGGCGCGCGGTTCCTGAGCGCCATGTCCTGCACCTTCTGGATCTTCTCCGCGTGCGCCTCCGACAGCGAGCCGCCGAACACGGTGAAGTCCTTGGCGAAGACGAAACACGGGCGGCCGTTGATCAGGCCCCAGCCGGTGACTACGCCATCCCCGGGGATTTTCCTTTCGGCCATGCCGAAGTCGGTGGCGCGGTGCTCGACGAACATGTCGAACTCCTCGAACGAGCCCTCGTCGAGCAGCACGTCGAGCCGCTCGCGCGCCGTCAGCTTGCCGCGCTCGTGCTGTTGAGCGATGCGTTTCTCGCCGCCGCCGGCGCGCGCCTCCGCCCGCCGCCGCTCAAGCTCATTCAGCACCTCGCGCATGCCGCAGCCCCAGAGCGATTCGAAGCGATCGGAGCGTGATAGCACGCGGGCGGGCCAGGGGTTAGTCTTGGCCGATTCCGAGCGGGAGCGACGCCTATGGAGAGGATTTCCGGCACGACGATCATGCTTCGCCTGGAGGGGCTGGCGCTGGGGCTCGCCTGCCTCTGGCTCTTTGCACTATTTCACCAGAGTTGGTGGCTCTTCGCGCTGCTCATCCTGGCGCCCGATCTTTCGATGCTCGGCTACCTCGCCGGCCCGAAGGTCGGCGCGGCGATCTATAACGCCGCACATAGCTGGATCGCCGTGGTGGCGCTGTTCTTCCTCGCCTTCTATCCGGGCGGCGGCGACCCGCTGTTGCTGTCGGTTTCGTTTATCCTCGGCGCGCATATCGGCTTCGACCGCGCGCTCGGCTACGGCCTGAAGCACCGGACGGGCTTCAGGGACACGCATTTGGGGAGAATCGGGAAGACCCCTCTCCCCGTTGTGGGGAGAGGGTAGCCGGGCGTGAGCGGAGCGAAGGGCCGTCTGGGAGAGCGGTGGGTGCGCCGGAACGGGTCGAGGCGACCCCTCACCTAACCCCTCCCATAAGGGAGAGGGGAACCACGCCGAGCGCCAACGATGCCGCCCTGAAATCGGCGAAGCGCTGGGCGCGGCGCGCAGCGGCTTCAGCGTCTTCGCCCCACTGAGAGATGTTCCAGTCCTCATCGACATGCGCCGCACCCCATGCGGCTTCCGCGTCGAGCGCGCCTTCGGCAAGCGCCAGCGCGATCAGCGCCGAGCCGGTGAGCGTCGTGGCAAGATGCAGGCCGGCCAGGCGGAACGGCTCGTTGAACGCGTCAACCGCCCCTCTCAGCGCCGCCAGTGTCGGCTCGGGCTGCGCGGCGTGGACCATCCCCTCAGCCAAGACGAAGCGCACGGCGTAGCGCCGCTCGGCTGCGGCGAGGACGGGATCCCACGCGGCGCGCTGACGCACCACCAGGCCCTCCGGCTCTCCGGCGCGGTAGACGAGAAGGTCTGTGCCGGCATAAGCCGCGACCTCGGCACGCACCTCCGCGGGCCGTAGCGCCACGCCGTCGATCGCCGTGTTGGCGAGCCGCGTCGCCGGCATGGAGGCAGGCTCGATGAACTCCATCTGCGCTTCCCATTCCGCCGCGATCGCGTCGGCGAGGCCCTGCTCGGGCACGGTCAACGGCCGGCGACCGGGTGTCACGGCGCGCCGGCCGTCGAGATGAAGCAGATAGCCGCCTTCCCGCGGCTCCATGCTGACGCTCTTGTAGAAGCGCTTTTGCTTGGACGGCGCCGTCAGCCGGCGCGCCGCGGCCATGGGATCGTTTTGCGCCACTGTGCTCCCAACATTCCCGCCTTCTTTCCCCGCTGCGGCGAACGCCCTCGCGCGACCGCGCGCCAGACATGACCGATCGTCTGCATCTGTCAACAACCGCGCCAAGGGCGCTTAGGCCGGAGTCGCGCCGGGCGTCCGCGCCGGGACGCGGTTCACCAGGTAGATGCCAGCCGCCACGAGCACGAGCGCGGCGATGAGGCGCGCCGACAACGGCTCGCCGAGGAGGGCCGCGCCGAACGCAACGCCAAAGAGCGGTGTCAGGAACGTGAAGGACGACAACAGAGACGCCGGGTATTCGCGCATCAGCGCAAACCAGGCGACGTAGGTGATCGCGGCCACCCAGACCGCCTGATAGAGGAACGCCGGAAGAACCGCGATCGCGAGGCCGAGCCCGGTGCGCTCGCCGATGGCTAGCGAAAGCGCCAGCCCAAAGAGAGCCGATACCGCCAGCTGATAGAGGAGCGTCTTCTCCGCGGAAATCTCTCTCAGCACCGAGCCCTTTATAAGCACGGTGGTGGAGCCCCAGAGCACGGCGGCGAGAATGAGGAGCATGTCCCCGAAGAGCGCGTCGCGAGAGGGAAGCGAAAGATCGTCGAAGAATGCGAGCAGGAGGCCGAGGAAAGCGGCCACGAGCCCCACGATCTTGCGCAGGCCGAGAGGCTCTCCGAGAAGGAAGTGCCCGCCGAGCGCCACCACGAAAGGCGTGAGATAGAGGAAGATCACGGCGCGCGCGGCGGTGGTGTATTGCAGGCCCCAGAAGATCGCCAGGAACTCCGCGCCGAACAGCAAGCCGGCGGAGAGTCCGGGCCAGAGCGAGCCATCGGCCTGGAAAAGCGGCTTGCCTCTCAAGGCGCACCAGCCGGCCACGAGGAGCGCGGCGACGAGCGAGCGAGCGCCCATCTGCATGGCCGGCGGCATGCCCCAAAGAGCGACCTTGATCGCCACCTGATTGAGGCCCCACGAGCCGCACAGCACCACCAGGATCAGCACGGCGCGGAGATCAAGCGCGGTCTTCATAGGTTGGCTGCCGTTGAACCGGCGGCGCTAAGATTGCGGCCACACCAAACCACCCTCATCCTGAGGTGCGGACCCGGCGAAGCCGGGACCGCCTCGAAGGATGATCCAGAGAGCGCTGGGCGGGCGGCAGTGCGTGCTTCGAGGCTCCGCTTCGCGGAGCGCCTCAGCATGAGGGAGATTAGGAGCTCGCCATCTGCGGCCGAGGTACCGACTCGCAGCAGGCCGACCGCATTTCCACGCGCGCTCTCCTGTGAGCTCCCTGAGAGCGCAGCGCACATCAGATCGCCACATCGTCGCCCGTCTTCTCGTCGAAGCCGAGCACGGCGAAGCTCTGCTGCATGTGCGGCGGCAGTGGAGCGCTGACGTCGAGCGTGCCGCCGTCGGGATGCGGGATGACGATATGGCGGGCAAGAAGATGCAGGCGGTTCTGAATGCCGCCCGGCAGCTCCCAATTCTCGATATTGAAGTATTTCGGGTCGCCGATGATCGGGTGTCCGATATGGGCGGCATGGGCGCGAAGCTGATGCGTGCGTCCGGTGACCGGCCGCATGACCAGCCATGCGAGCTTCTGACCCGCCCTGTCGGCCACGGCATAGTGTGTCAGCGCATGCTCTGCTCCGGGCTCGCCGTGACTCGCGACGCGCATGCGCTCCGCCCCCTCATCCCTGGCTAGATAGGTCGAGATGCGCCCACTGGCGCGGCGGGGCGCGCCGGCGACCAGCGCCCAGTATATCTTCTTCGTCTCGCGCGCCTTGAACGCCTGGCCGAGAAAGGCGGCGGCGCTTCGCGTGCGGGCCACCACCAAAACGCCGGCTGTGTCTCGATCCAGCCGGTGGACAAGGCGGGGCTTTTGCCCCCGCCGGTCGGAATATGTCGCAAGCATCGCATCGATATGGCGCGTGACGCCCGAGCCCCCCTGCACGGCAAGCCCGGCCGGCTTGTTGAGCACGATCACCTGCGCGTCCTCGTGCACGATGGCAGCTTCCAGCACTTCGCGGTCGCCCCGTTTACGGACGGGCGCTGGGGCGGCTCGCTCGTCGGACGCGGCAAGGGGCGGCACGCGCACCTCCTGCCCCGCCGCAAGCCGGGCCGAGGCTGCAACGCGCGCGCCGTTCACGCGCACCTGCCCGCTGCGGATCAGCTTCTGCAGATGGCCGAATCCGAGACCGGGGTAGTGCAGCTTGAACCAGCGGTCCAGGCGTATGCCCGCCTCGTCGCGCTCGACCCTGCGCGTCTCGACCCGGCTCATACCACCGCCCGCGCGATCATGAGGCCAGCGGCCAGCGCGGCGATGGAAAGAACGACGGAAAGCGCAACGTAGAGGATTGCGGCGAACGCTTGCCCCTGCTCCCACAGCAGGAATGCATCGAGCGAAAAGGCAGAGAAGGTGGTGAAGCCGCCGAGAATCCCGGGCGCAAGGAAGAGCCTCAGATCCTGGCCTCCGCCCTCGTACCTGAGCGCGAAATAACCGGCGGCCAGCCCCATCAGCAATCCGCCGATCACGTTGACGGTCAGCGTCCCAACCGGAAAGCCCGGCCCGAACAAGCGCAGGGTCGCCAGGCCGACAAGGTGGCGGCCGCCGGCGCCAATAGCACCGCCGAGCGCCACAAGGAAAAGATGATACATCGCCAATTGGTTACCCGCCGGGCCGATGCGCCTCAAGCCGCCACGCGGACCGCGCCGATGAGCCGCACTCGCTCACAGGGCGCCCGCCACCCCCAGCGCCGCCCCGCCGGCCAGAAAGAGCAGCGGGTGGATGCGGGTGAAATAGACGGCCGCAGCGGCGCCGAGCGTGACCAGAACCGCCACAGGGCCACCGTCGACGGCGCGCGCAAGCACGAAGGCGGCAGCGGCGACCAACCCGATCGTCACCGGGACGAGCCCGTTCTGGATCGCGATTCGCCAGCGCGCGAAGCGGAAGCGGTGCCACGCTTTGCCGACAGCGTAGGCGAGGATGCTGGTCGGTGCGATCATCGCAAGGGTCGCGACCGCCGCACCAGGCAGCCGTGCGACCTCCCAGCCGATCAGCGTCACGATGATGAGATTGGGTCCGGGCGCCGCTTGCGCGATGGCGAAGAGGTCGGCGAAGCGCTGGCTCCCCATCCAGCCGTGCACGTCGACGGCCTGCCGATGCATCTCCGGCAGGAGCGTGTTGATGCCGCCGACTGCGAAGAGCGAGAGCACCGCGAAGCTCACGGCCAGGCTCCACAGCACGGCGTCGTCGTCGCTCACGCCGATCTCCGCCACACCGCGGCGATACTGAGCGGCGCCAGCACGAGAACGACGGCCGGGAGCGAAAAGCGGAAGACCGCAACGCCAACGAAGGCCGCGAGCGCGAAGGCGAGGCCCACGCCGTTGTCACGGCGGAGGACAGGAACCGCCATCTTGGCCGCCATGGCGAGGATCAAGCCGGCCGCGGCAGCGGCAATTCCGGAAAGCGCTGCGCGCACCTCCGCCACCTCGGCATAGCGGTTGTAGACGGCGCCAAGCAGCAGCACGATCGCGACCGGCGCCGCCATCAGGCCGGCGACCGAGACGATCGCGCCGGTCAGGCCGCGCATGCGCTGCCCAACCACCACGGCGAGATTGATGACGTTGCCGCCAGGTAAGAACTGGCAAAGCGCCAGGAGCTCGGTGAACTCGTCACCGGACAACCAGCGCCGCTGTTCAACCAGCATGCGGCGCGCCCACGGCAGCACGCCGCCGAAGCCCATCACGGCGATCCCGGAAAATCCCAAGAAGAGCTCGGTGAGGCCCGGCGGGCTGGTATCGGTGGGGTCGCGATCCGTGGGTTCAGTCATTGGGGCGTGCGCGCACGATTTGGATGCCGCTCCGTCTATCCCTGCCGGCGCCGTGGCTCAATCAAATGTCGGCACGGCGCGAAGCCTGGCGATGTAATCGGCGGGTAGGCCACGAGCGACTGCGCCGTTGATGAGAAGCTGCATGTAGCGGGCGGATGTCAATCCCGCACGTGGACGGCGCGGATTGGGCCTGGCGACGTATGTGTGCGCGGCGACGACTGCTCCTGCCGCCGCGATGTCCACGGCGACGATGTCGTAGCCGTTCCCGGCATGACCCGCGCCGAGATGACCCTCGTGACCGTTGAGGCAGGTCCAGTCCTCCGCGGTCATGTCATAGAGCACGCCCCAGACGCTCGCGCCCGGACACGCCTCGATGCTCGCCACCGCGTGCCTGCGCTTATCGGACCAGCGCGGGAAGCCGAGCCGGTGGTCGGCAAGGAAGCCGATGCCGCGCGTCCGCGAGCCGGCGCAGCGCGCCTGCATCTGCGCCGGGTCCATGTTGGAGCCGTAGGCGAAATAGATCATCGGCCGGACCGCGGTGCGCGCTCCGTCCTCAGCCTCTCCCACTCCGCCATGCGCTCAGCGATGCGTTTTTCCAAGCCGTATTCCGTCGGGCGGTAAAACTCCTGCCGCTCCATGCCGTCCGGAAAATAGTTCTGGCCGGAGAAAGCGTCCTCGGCGTCGTGGTCGTAGGCGTATCCTGCTCCGTAGCCCTCGCTCTTCATGAGCCTGGTCGGGGCGTTCAGGATATGCTTGGGCGGCGGCAGGGAACCGCCCTCCTTCGCTGCCCGCCTGGCGGCCCCATAGGCCTTGTAGAGGGCGTTCGATTTCGGCGCGACGGCGAGGTAGACGCAAGCTTCCGCCAGCGCCAGCTCGCCCTCCGGCGTGCCGAGCATGTGGTAGGCCTCCTTCGCGGCGTTGGCGACTGCGAGTGCGTTCGGATCGGCGAGCCCGATATCCTCCGACGCCATGCGGATGAGCCGGCGGGCGAGATACATCGGGTCCTCGCCGGCATCGAGCATGCGCGCGAGATAGTAGAGCGACGCCTGCGGGTCGGAGCCGCGCACGGATTTGTGTAGCGCCGAGATAAGATTGTAGTGGCCGTCCTGCGCCTTGTCGTAGATCGGCGCGCGCCGCTGCAGCACCGCCTGCAGCCGCTCCGCGTCGAAAACCTCGTCCTTTCCGGCAGCGCGCCACACTTCCTCCGCAAGCGACAGCACAGCGCGTCCGTCGCCGTCGGCCATGCGGATAAGCGAGGCGCGCGCGGTCTCGTCGAGCGGCAGGTCATGCCCCTCCGCCTGCTCGGCGCGCTTCAGCAGCGTCTCCAGCGCGTCGGGTGAAAGCGGCTTGAACACGAGCACGGTGGCGCGGGAGAGAAGCGCCGCATTGAGCTCGAAGGATGGATTCTCCGTAGTGGCTCCGACCATCGTGACGGTGCCGTCCTCC
>CAZARE010000317.1:0-3740 GCA_964487455.1 uncultured Propylenella sp. | reverse complement strand
CTGCAGGCCTATGCGCAAATCGGCAGCCTGGCGCTGCGCAACGCAGTGGTCAGGCTGGCGCGTGACCTCGCCGGCAACTACGGGGACGGACCGGGAGCGAGCAAGCGCACGCAAGCACGCAACGGAGAGCGCCTCTCCAAGGCCAGTCCCTAGCAGCAAGCGCCCGGCGGGACCGCTGCCGCCGCCTCCAAGCTTCGAAGACGCAACTCCGAACGCGGCCTACCGGCCGCGTTCTTTCTTCTTGAGCAGAGTATCGTCACGCCATCGAATCCGTAATGCGCGCCGCGGTCGCGCCGATGAGATAGGCCAGGAAGGCGGCGAGCGCTCCGATCAAAAGCATCTCGAGACCGGCCCGAAGCGCGCCGCGGCTGGTGAAGGCGGCGCGGCTTGCCCCGACCAGGAAAAGCGTGAGGAGGGCGATGGAGATGGCCATCGGAAACCGGTCGTAGGGCGCCCAAGGGATAAGGTATGCGACGAGCGGGAGGAAGCCGGCCAGGATGAAGCCGATGAACGTCGCCAGGCCGTGCCGGCTGGCGCGCAACAGCGGAACGATCTCCGATTCGGTATCCGAGCGGCGTGAAAGCACGTTGCTGGCGCCCATCGAGAACCCGTCCGCGAGCAAATTGGCGAAGCCGAGAATGAGGATGATCCGGGTGGACAGCGACGCGCCGACCACGCCGGAGATCACCGCCAGCGTGGTGACGATCCCGTCATTGGCCCCATAGATCAGATCGGGCAGGTATTTGCGGATGATCGCGTATGAGCCGGCCATCTGGTGCTCCTGAGATTCGAAAGCGCGTCGGATCGACGGTGGATGCTTGCCGCGGCCACACCATGCGGCCCTATTCGCCAGTCAACGGAGGTTGAAAATGGATGCAAGCCCCCATCCAACCGGCATCGAGGCGTTCAAGCCGGCGGCAATGGCGCGGCGCGTTGAGAGCGCCAGCGCCGCCAAAGCACGGCTTGACCTCATTCCGCTGACGGTGCTCGGGCTCCTCGCCGGGGTGTTCATCGGCTTTGGCGCGCTGTTCTATTTGCTTGCCATCACCGGCGCGGGCGATGCCTTCGGACCGGTGCGCATTCTGGGCGGCGCCGCATTCTCCCTCGGCCTGATTCTCGTGATCGTCGGAGGCGCGGAGCTCTTCACCGGAAATGCCCTCATCGTCATGGCCTGGGCCGGGTCGCAGGTCACCACGGGAGAGCTCTTGCGCAACTGGATCGTCGTCTACATCGCGAATTTCTTCGGCGCTTTGATCCTTGTCATTGCCGTGCTCGCGGCCGACACGCTCGCTTTGGCCGACGGAGAGGTCGGCCGCAACGCGGCGCGCGTTGCCGAGGCGAAGCTGTCGCTTTCGCCGACCGCCGCCTTCGCACGGGCGGTTCTGTGCAACGCCCTGGTCTGCCTGGCGGTCTGGCTCACCTTCGCGGCGGAGGACGCCACCGGCAAGATCCTGGCGATCCTTTGGCCGATCACCGCCTTCGTGGCGCTCGGCTTCGAGCATTCGGTGGCCAACATGTTCTTGCTGCCGCTAGGCTTGGCGGCGGGTGCCGACGGAACGACCGCTCAGGTCTCCCTCAATCTCGCCATCGTGACGCTCGGTAACGTCGTAGGAGGGGCGGGCGGCGTCGCGGCTACCTACTGGGCCTGCTACCTGCGGCCAGCCAATCGATCAGGCTGAGCCCGCCACACTCAATTGCGCCGCCGCTTCAAACACCCTCCCCAAATTTGTTGGAGCGTGGAAAACCCTGCGGCGCGAGCCGGCCCGCTTGCGCGCGGTCGCCCGTCCAGTCGCGCAACTCCGCGACCGTGCGCGTATGGAGGCGGCCCGCCCCGTCCGTCCAGGAGAGACCCTCCCCCTTCCTGAAGACGCGCGCGTCGGACAGCTCCCCCTGTTTGTAGCGCTGCAATCGCACGCCCTTGCCGCGCGCCATCTCCGGCAACTGGTTGACATCGAAAATGATCATCTTGCGGTTGGTGCCTACTACGGCGATCAGATCGCCGTCGGCCGGAACGCAGAGCTTCGCCTCGTCCTTACCTGAGACGTTGAGCACCTGTCTGCCCTTGCGCGTGTTGGCGACAAGCTCGCTCTCCGCGACGCGGAAGCCGTAGCCGGCAGCGCTCGCCACCACCAGCTTGCGCTCCGGATCGTAGGGAAAGATCGTCACGACGTCCTGGTCCTTATCCATGTCCACCAT
The DNA here is from genome assembly GCA_964487455.1 of uncultured Propylenella sp. Lineage (GTDB taxonomy): Bacteria > Pseudomonadota > Alphaproteobacteria > Rhizobiales > Afifellaceae > DASWJZ01. The sequence goes on along the minus strand of CAZARE010000317.1, from coordinate 1,544 downwards.
TAGCCGAACCGGCTCGCCGTGGCCGCGTCCGCCCGGGAGCTTCGCCGTCTCAAGCGTGAACACGCGTCCACCGGTGGAGAGGATGAGCACCTTGTCCGTGGTCGTCGCGTGGAAAGCCCGCTTCAGCCGGTCGCCCTCCTTGAACGAAAGGCTGCTGTTGTCTGCCAAATGGCCGCGCATGGCGCGTATCCAGCCCTTCTCCGACAGAACCACAGTGACCGGCTCGCGCTCGATCATTGCCTCCTGCATCTCCTCGACGTCGATCTCAGGCGCGTCCTCGAAGCGAGTGCGGCGCTTACCGAGCGGGGTGTCCGGCGCAAAGGTCTTCTTCACCTCGGCAATCTCGTAAGCTACGCACTTCCATTGCCTGTCCTCCGACTTGAGCAAGGCCTTGAGATCCTTCTGCTCGGCTTTAAGCGCGTCGTTCTCCTTGCGGATCTCGATCTCCTCGAGCTTGCGCAAGGCGCGCAGACGCATGTTGAGGATAGCCTCGACCTGGTTGTCGGTGAGATTGAAGCGCTTTACCATCACCGCCTTCGGGTCGTCCTCCTCGCGAATAATGCGGATCACTTCGTCGAGGTTGAGATAGGCGATGAGGTATCCGCCGAGCACTTCCAGCCGCTCGGAGATCTTGCCGAGACGAAACGCGGTGCGTCGCTTGAGCACGACGATGCGATGCTCGAGCCACTGCGAGAGCACATCGCGCAGCGACAGAACGTTCGGCACTTGGCCACGCGACAGCACGTTCATGTTGAGCGAGAAGCGCGTCTCCAGATCGGTGGCGTGGAAGAGCGACTCCATCATCACGTCAGGTTCGACCGCACGGCTCTTCGGCTCGATGACGATGCGCACGTCCTCCGCGCTCTCGTCGCGGATGTCGCCGACGAGTGGCAGCTTCCGGCCCTCCACCAAGCTTGCGATCTGTTCGATCAGGCGGCTCTTCTGCACCTGGTAGGGTATCTCCGTGATGATGGCGTTCCAGGTCCCCCTCCCGAGATCCTCCCGCTCCCAATACGCCCGTACCCTGATGCCGCCCCGGCCGCTCCTGTAGGTTTCGGCAAGCGACTCGCGCGAGGAGACGATCACCCCCCCGGTCGGGAAGTCCGGCCCCGGTACGATCTCCATCAGCTTGGCGAGCGTCGCCTTGGGATGCTTTATGAGGTGCAGCGCGGCGTCACAGAGCTCGGCGGCGTTATGGGGCGGGATGTTTGTCGCCATGCCTACGGCGATGCCGGCGGAGCCGTTGGCGAGAAGGTTCGGAAAGGCGCCCGGCAGAACCACCGGCTCGCGTCCTTCCCCATCGTAGGTAGGACGAAAGTCGACGGCGTCCTCTTCGATGCCGCGCAGAAGCAGCTCGGCCACCGCCGTCATGCGCGCCTCAGTGTAGCGCATGGCCGCGGCGTTGTCTCCGTCTACGCTGCCGAAATTGCCCTGCCCGTCGACCAGCGGGTAGCGCACGGCAAAGTCCTGCGCCAGCCGCACCAGCGCGTCGTAGATCGCCTGGTCGCCATGCGGGTGGAAGTTGCCCATCACCTCGCCGACGA
>CAZARE010000316.1:0-4242 GCA_964487455.1 uncultured Propylenella sp. | reverse complement strand
CGGCGCATGGTCGCCGATGTGCCGGTGGGCGTGCTGCTCTCCGGCGGGCTTGATTCCAGCGTCATTGTCGCGCTGCTGGCCGAGGAAGGGCAGACGGGCCTCAAGACCTTCTCCATCGGCTTCGAAGAGGCCAACGGCGAGAAGGGCGACGAATTTGTTTATTCCGACCTCATCGCCGCGCGCTTTCAGACGGACCATCATCAGATTTTCGTTCCGTCCGGGGAGCTTCTCGGCGCGCTGCCCGAGACCATCCGCGCGATGTCCGAGCCCATGGTCTCCTATGACAATGTCGGATTTTTCCTCCTTTCCAAGGAGGTCGCCAGGCACATCAAGGTCGTGCAGTCCGGTCAGGGGGCGGACGAAGTCCTGGCGGGCTATCACTGGTATCCCCCGCTCGCGGCCTCCAACGATCTTGTCAGCGATTATGCCCGCGTCTTTTTTGACCGCGACCACGAACGCTTGAATGCGCATCTGGCCCCCGAATGGCGCCTTGGACAGGACGAGGCGCGCGCCTTCGTCGCCGACCAGTTTGCCTGTCCGGGGGCGGATGATCCGCTCGACAAGGCGCTGCGCCTCGACACCACCGTTATGCTCGCGGATGATCCGGTCAAACGCGTCGACAACATGACCATGGCCTGGGGTCTTGAGGCGCGCGTGCCGTTTCTCGACCATGAGTTCGTGGAACTCGCCGCGCGCATTCCGGCCACCCACAAGCTTGCTCAAGGCGGCAAGGGCGTCCTCAAGGACGTCGCCCGGCGTCTCGTGCCCCACGAAGTGATCGACCGCAAGAAAGGCTATTTTCCCGTGCCGGCGCTGAAATATCTTGGCGGACCTTATCTTGAACTCGTTCGCGATGCCCTCTCGGCTCCCGCCGCGCGACAACGCGGGCTGTTCGCACCGGCCTATCTAAGCGCCCTGTTTGCCGAGCCGGCCGCCCATATCACGCCGTTGCTCGGCTCGGAGCTGTGGCAGGTCGGGCTTCTTGAACTTTGGCTGCAAACGCACGGACTTTGACCCGGAAGGGCCTTCATTCATGTCCAGCACCATCTCTTCGCGTCGCCGCCGCGCCTCTGTTGGCCACCGCCTGCGCCGCATGCGCGAGCAGGGCCTGATGGCCCCCCTCCCTCCCGAGGCGGCTGATGCCGGGCGCCCGGCCGAAAGCAATGCTCTCATCGACTGCGGCTGGGGCCGCCTTCTTTTCGGGCAGACCTTCGAGAGCCCCCTCGCGCTCGTCGAGGCGATGCGCGCGGAAGGACGGGGTCGCCGCGATATCGCCTTGTATATCCGCGATCCCCATGTCGTGCTTGCGGCAGCGCCGCAGGAGCTCTTTCTCGATCCCTCGCATACCTACCGGCTCGATCTTTCGACCTATCGCACCGCGCCGCGCGCCCCGCGCGGCTTCTTCATCCGCCGGCTGACCTCCGAAGGGGATGCCGATGCGATGAACCGGCTCTACATGGCGTGCAACATGGTGCCGGTCGCTCCACAGTTCTTCTGGTCGCGCCGCGACAACCGCGCCATCACCTGCTTCCTCGCCGAGGATGAGGCCTCGGGCGCGATCCTCGGCACGGTGATGGGCGTTGATCACGCCAAGGCCTTCGGCGACAAGGAGCTGGGCGCATCGCTGTGGTGCCTTGCGGTCGACCCGCAGGGGGCATTTCCCGGCGTCGGCGCGGCGCTGGTCCGACGTCTTGCCGAACATTTTCAGGCGCGCGGCGCTGCTTTCCTTGACCTTTCGGTCCTCCATGACAATGACAGCGCCATCGCCCTCTATGAAAAAATCGGCTTCCGGCGCGTGCCTTTCTTCTCCATCAAGCGCAAGAACCCCATCAATGAGCGCCTCTTTGCCGGCTCGGCCGAGTATGAGGGGCTCAATCCGTACGCCCGTATCATCGTCAACGAGGCGCGCCGGCGCGGCATTCATGTCGAAGTGCTCGACGCGGCCGGAGGCTTTTTTCGATTGTCCTATGGCGGACGATCGATCCGCTGCCGCGAGAGCCTATCGGAACTGACCTCGGGACTCGCCGTCTCGATCTGCGACGACAAGGCCGTCACCCGGCGGTTTGTCGAGAATGCCGGCCTTAAGGTGCCGCGCCAGATCGAAGCAGGCGAGGCGGCGGCGATGAGCGCCTTTCTGTCGGAGACGAAATCGGTCGTCGTCAAGCCGGCGCGCGGCGAGCAGGGCCGCGGAGTCGCAGTCGGCATCAATGATCTCGAAAATCTCGAGAGCGCGGTGACGGCGGCGCGCCAGCATTGCGAGCGGGTGCTCATCGAGGAATGCGTGGTTGGGGAGGATCTGCGCCTTGTCGTCATCGACAACAAGGTGGTGGCGGCGGCGCTGCGCCGCCCGCCGCGCATCATCGGCGACGGGCGCGAGACGATCCGCTCGCTGATCGAGCGCCTGAGCCGGCGCCGCGCCGCGGCGACCGGTGGGGAGTCGACCATTCCGCTTGACGCGGAGACCGAGCGCACGCTCGCCGGGGCCGGCTTCGCGCTTGATGACATCGCCCCCGAGGGCGAAGATATCGCGGTCAGGCGCACCGCCAATCTTCATACCGGCGGCACGATCCACGACGTCACCGCCGAGGTTCATCCCGAGCTCATCGACGCCGCCGTGCGCGCGGCGCGCGCCATCGAGATCCCGGTCGTCGGCATCGACCTCATGGTCGCCTCGCCGCTGAAGCCGGAGTATGCCTTCATCGAAGCCAACGAGCGCCCGGGCCTTGCCAATCACGAGCCGCAGCCCACGGCCAGGCGGTTCATTGACCTGCTGTTTCCGTTTTCCCTGCCGAAGGCGGCCCGGAAGGCGGGCCAGGATCGGGAAGCCTGATGCAACGGCTGGCCATCAACACCGATTACCTGGTCGCGCGGCTGGCGCGCCTGCTCGCGATCGCGAGCCCCACGGGCTATACCGACAATATCGTCCGTGAGTGCAGCGATGAGCTCGAGCGCCTCGGCCTGACCGTGGAATTGACGCGGCGCGGCGCGATTCGGGCCGTGCGCCCCGGCAAGGAGCGCCGTCCGGCGCGCGCGATCATCTCCCATGTCGATACGCTGGGCGCACAGGTCAAATCGCTCAAGGCCAACGGCCGCCTTGAGCTCGTGCCCATCGGGCACTGGTCGGCGCGGTTTGCCGAAGGCGCGCGCTGCACGATTTTTTCCGAGAAGGGGGCTTATCGCGGCACGATTTTGCCGCTCAAGGCCTCCGGCCATACCTATAGCGCGGAGATCGACACCCAACCCGTCGGCTGGCCGCATGTCGAGCTGCGCGTGGACGCGCTCTCCCGCCATCAGGGCGACCTGAAGCGGCTCGGCATCGATATCGGTGACACGATCGCCATTGATCCGCAGCCGGAGTTTCTCGACAATGGCTTCATCGTCTCGCGCCATCTTGACGACAAGGCGGGTGTGGCGGTGATGCTCGCGGCGATCGAGGCGCTGGCAACGGCCGAGGCGGAAACGCCTGTCGATATCCATTTCCTTTTCACCATCGCCGAAGAGGTCGGCGTCGGCGCTTCCTCCGTGCTCACCCATGATGTCGCCTCCATGGTGACCATCGACAACGGCACCAGCGCGCCGGGACAAAATTCCTCCGAGTTCGGCGTCACCATCGCGATGGCTGACCAGACCGGCCCGTTCGACTATCATCTCACCCGCAAGCTCGTGGAGCTCTGCCGCGCCAACGACATCCGCTTCCAGAAGGATGTTTTTCGCTACTACCGCTCGGATTCGGCTTCGGCGGTGGAGGCCGGCGCGGATGTGCGCACGGCGCTCATCACCTTCGGCCTCGATGCCTCCCACGGCTATGAGCGCATCCATGTCCACTCGCTGCGCTCGCTCGCCGAACTTGTCACCGCCTATGTCCAGAGCCCGGTCCATATCCAGCGCGATGCGGAGGAGACGGCCAAGGGCACCAAAGGCTTCACCTCCCAGCCGACGGACGAGGCTGATCAGTCGCTGATCGGTGCGACCAAACTCTGATCTTTCGCCAGGGAATTGCCGCGAAGAAGCGGGGCGGCAACCTGAAAACGGATTACAGGCGCTGCGGATCACAGCCGGCTTGCAACCTGGCCGCGCGCATGCGAACGGCGGCGCTACAGCGTCACCACAAGCGGTGGATGGCCGCAGGCGTCAAGAAACGCAAGCAGATCGGCGGGAGTGATGCTTGTGGTCGCCGTGTTGATCAACGGATGAAAATTCAGCCGCGCGCCCGCCATCATGTCCGCATCGAGCACCACCCGA
>CAZARE010000315.1:0-7972 GCA_964487455.1 uncultured Propylenella sp. | reverse complement strand
CGATATCCGACCCGGAGCCGTTCCTCTCTCCGTTCCTTCTGCTCACGGCCTGCTCGCTTGCTGCGCTCGCGCTTGCTCCGTTCGTTGCCGCGGCGGCGCTAAGGCTCGCGCTGGAGTGATAGGGCGCGTGATCTGCCGCATTGCGGCAAGCGTCTGCGGGCAATAGGTTCCGGCCATGCCGAGCGCCGCCGTCTCACTCGCCAATCCGACCCGATTCCTGGCGCTGTCGGGGCATCTCCTTCCCTGGGTCGCAGGCGTCGCGATCGTTCTTTTCGCGGCCGGGCTCTACCTGGCGTTCTTCGTGGCGCCGCCCGACTACCAGCAGGGCGACAGCGTCCGCATCATGTACGTGCACGTGCCGTCGGTGATGCTCGCCATGGGCTGCTACACGCTGATGGCCCTCTCCGCGCTCGGCACGCTCGTCTGGCGGCATCCGCTCGCCGACGTCGCGGCCAAGGCCGCCGCGCCGCTCGGAGCGGCCTTCACCTTCCTCGGCCTCGTCACCGGCTCCATTTGGGGCAAGCCCATGTGGGGCGCCTGGTGGGTGTGGGACGCGCGGCTCACGTCCTTCCTTGTCCTTCTCATCATGTATCTCGGGCTGATCGCGCTGTGGCGCGCGTTCGAGGATCCGGCGCGCGCCGGGCGGATCGCCGCCGTGCTCATCCTGGTCGGCTTCGTCAACATCCCCATCATCAAGTTTTCTGTCGATTGGTGGAACACTCTGCACCAACCGGCGAGCATTCTGAGGCTGGGCGGGCCGACCATCCACCCCTCCATGCTGTGGCCGCTCGTCGTCATGCTGGCCGCCTTCGCGGCGCTGTTCGTCGCGCTTTGGCTCGCCGCCATGCGCGCCGAGATCTATCGCCGCCGCGTGCGCACGGCGGAGCTTGCCGCGGCGCGGCCGGCGGTCCTCGCCCCGCGCACGGCATGACCCATCTCGGCTACATCCTCGCCGCCTACGCTGCGACCGCCGTTGTGCTGGCCGCGGTGGCGCTCTGGATCGCGCTCGACCTCCGCACGCAGAAGGACAAGCTGCGCCGGCTGGAGGAGCAGGGTCTCCGCCGTCGGCCGGAGGCCGGACGGTGAGCGGCGTGGACGACGCGGCCCCAGGCGCCGACGCGGCCCGAGCGCGGCGCCGCTCGTTGTGGCTCTTGCCGCTCACGATCTTTCTGGCGCTGGCGGCGCTCTTCTACTATCGGCTTGGCGCGGGCGATCCCTCGCGCATCCCCTCGGCGCTCCTGAACAAGCCGGTGCCGGATTTCGCCCTGCCGCCGATCGAGGGAGCCGAAGGGGGCGGGCTCTCGGCCGCGGACCTCGCCCAAGGCGTGCACGTGGTGAACGTGTGGGCGTCCTGGTGCGGGCCGTGCCGGCTGGAGCACCCGATCCTCATGCGGCTCGCCGAGGAGGAGCGCTTCGAGCTCGTCGGCATCAACTACAAGGACGTGCCGGAAAACGCGCTGCGCTTCCTCGGGGCGCTCGGCAATCCCTACGCCACGACCGGCGCCGACCGCAGCGGCACGACCGCCGTCGACTGGGGCGTCTACGGCGTGCCGGAGACGTTCATCGTCCGAGACGGCGTCATCGCGCACAAGTTCATCGGTCCGTTGAGCGAGGAGGGCCTTGCCGCCGACTTCATGCCCGCGCTTGAGAAGGCGCTGGAGGACAGCGGCGCAAACTGACCCCGGTCAGCCCTTTTCCGGCTCCGCCAGGGCGTGGCGCTGGATGAGCGGCATCTGCGTCAGGGTGAAGACGATGGTGAGCGGCATGATGCCGAACACCTTGAAGTTCACCCACACGTCGTCGGAGAAGCCGCGCCAGACGATCTCGTTCAGGACCGCGAGAACGAAGAAGAAGATGCCCCAGCGGAAGGTCAGCTTGCGCCAGCCCTCGTCGTCGAGCCGGAAGACCGAATCGAACACATAGCCGAGCAGCGGGCGGCCGAAGGCGAGACCGATCAGCAGCGTGGAGCCGAACAGCACGTTGACGATGGTCGGCTTCATCTTGATGAAGGTCTCGTCCTGCAGCGCCAGCGTCAGCACGCCGAAGAAAAGCACCACCACGCCGCTGACGAGGGGCATGATCGGCAGCCGCCGCGTCAGCGCGAAGGAGATTGCCAAGGCGAGGAAGATGGCCGGGATGAACAGCGCCGTGGCGATGAACAGGCGACCGCCGAAAACGGCGAGCGGCGGGAAAAGCCGGGCAAGCTCGTCGCCGTAGGCGTTGGCGAAGAAGAAGACGCCGAGCGGCCCAAGCTCCAGCACGAGCTTGAGAAGCGGGTTGAGCTCGGCGCGCTTGGGGTCGTTCGGGGCCCGCTCGAGGACTTCCATCACGCGGCACCGGCAATGGCGCGGGCGAAGTCGCGCGCCGAGAACGGGGCGAGGTCGTCCACCGTCTCGCCGACGCCGATGAAATGCACCGGCAGCCCGGTCCGCTCGGCGATGGCGACCAGGATGCCGCCGCGCGCTGTTCCGTCGAGCTTGGTCATGACGAGCCCGGTGACGCCCACCTCATCGCGGAAAACCTCTACCTGATTCAAGGCGTTCTGCCCGGTTGTCGCGTCGAGCGTCAACAGCACCGTGTGCGGGGCGGCCGCGTCCTGCTTCTTCAGCACACGCACCACCTTGGCAAGCTCCGCCATCAGCTCCGCCTTGTTCTGCAGCCGGCCGGCGGTGTCGACGAGGAGCACGTCGGCGCCCGCCGCCTTGGCCGCGGCGAAGGCGTCGAAGGCGAGGCCCGCGGCGTCGGCCCCCTGATGACGCGCGACCACAGGCGCGCCAACGCGTTCGCCCCAGATCTTCAGCTGATCGATTGCAGCGGCGCGGTAAGTGTCTCCCGCGGCGAGCATTACGGACTTGTCCTCGGCGCGGAAGCGGGCGGCGAGCTTGCCGATCGTGGTGGTCTTGCCGGTGCCGTTGACGCCCACCACGAGAATGACGAAGGGGCCGTGATCCGCCTTGATCTCCAACGGCTTGGCGACCGGCTCCAGCACCTTCTCGATCTCCGCGGCAAGCACCTCGCGCACCTCCTCGGGCGTGACCGCCTTGTCGAGGCGCTCGCGCGCCAGCCGCTCGGTGATGCGGGCGGCGGCGGCGACGCCCAGATCGGCTCGGATCAGAAGGTCTTCCAGCTCGTCGAGCGCGGCGCGGTCGAGCCGCTGCTTGGTGAAGATGTCGGAGATGCCGGCGGTGAGCGACTGCGAGGAGCGGGCGAGGCCGGACCTCAGCCGCCCCCACCAGCCGGCGGCGGGCGCGGCTTCCTCAGACGTCTCGGACGGTTGCGCCGAGGGCTCGGACGCTGACTGCGGCTCCCGCTCTTGCCTCTCCTCGCCGCCCGGCGGGCCGAACATCCGGCCGAGAAAGCCCTTTTTCGCTTCCGCCATCAGGCCGCTTCTTCGATTGCGTGCGCGGTCAACCGGTTGTCGCGGAGTCCTGCAATCCTCGCGGAGACGATTGTGCCGGGCCGGCCCCTGTCGATCGCAACCGGCAGGTAGGTCTCGGTGCGCCCGAATCCAGGCTTCTCGACAAGAATCTTGACCGGTTCGCCGGCTTCGGATTCCAGCCGGCGAAGATAGGCACTATGGCCCGCACGGCGCAACGACCTGGCTCTCTCCTGCACCAAGTGGCGCGCCACCTGGGGCATACGCGCGGCGGGCGTGCCAGCGCGCGGCGAGAAGGGGAAAATGTGCAAGAGATTCAAGCCGCAAGCCTCGATCAGCGACAGGGTATTATGGAACATCTCGTCGCTTTCGGTCGGAAATCCGGCGATCAGATCGGCGCCCAATACGATCTCGGGACGCTTGGCGCGCATCTCGTCGCAGAAGCGGATGGCGTCGGCTCTCGTGTGCCGCCGCTTCATGCGCTTCAGGATCATGTCGTCGCCCGACTGCAGCGACAGATGCAGATGCGGCATCAGCCGCTCCTCCTCGGCGATCGCCGCGACGAGCTCCGCGTCGGCCTCGATGGAATCGATGGAAGAGAGGCGCAGACGCTTCAGCTCCGGCACGTGACGGAGGACGGCGCGGACCAGCCTGCCGAGGCGCGGCCGGCCGGGGAGGCCGGCACCGTAGGAGGTGAGGTCGACGCCCGTCAGCACGATCTCCTTCACGCCGCGTTCGACCAGGCGGCGGACCTCGTCCACCACCGCGCCCATCGGCACGGAGCGCGAATTCCCGCGCCCGTATGGGATGACGCAGAAGGTGCAGCGGTGGTCGCAGCCGTTCTGCACCTCGACGAAGGCGCGCACGCGCTTGGGGGCGGCCTCGCCCGGCGCAGCGTCATCGGCGGCGGCGAAGGCGTCGAGCCTGTGCGGCGCGTTCTCGCGGACCGCGAAGATGTCGGAGACGCGGACCTTCTCATGCGGCGGGATCGCAAGCGTGGGAGACGGACGCGCCTCGGGGTCTCCAACGTCGTCATGCCCGGACTTGATCCGGGCATCCATTCCGTCCCCTTCTGCGCCACGCGCGACCGTTACGGAGTGGATTGCCGGGTCACGCCCAGCAATGACGACATCTGGATTGGGCTTGGCGGGCTTCGCGTCTGTTGAAGCGGCCGCGGACCGGTAGGCGTCCGCCGTCAGCTTCTCGGCATTGCCGAGGACGAGATCGACCTCGGGCATCGCCGCGAAAGTCTGCGGCTCGATCTGCGCGGCGCAGCCGGAGACGACGATTCTTCGCCCCGGGTTCTCGCGCCGCGCCTTGCGGATCGCCTGGCGCGCCTGGCGCACGGCTTCGGCCGTCACCGCGCAGGTGTTGACGAGGATGGCGTCGCCCAAACCCGCTTCGGAGGCGCGTGTTTGCATCACGCGCGTCTCCGCGGCGTTCAAACGGCAGCCGAACGTAAGGGCGTGAGGGGGCATCCGAGGGGATATGGCGGAAAACGCCTGTGAATCAAAGCCCGGGCCGGGCAACCGATCGCGCCAGCGCTTCGTTGAGCCCTCGCAAGCGAAAGCACCGAACACTCCTGACAGTCAGTTGTCAGGAGGCGTCTGTTAGGACCGCCGCATCGCATTCAGCACAGACAGGCAACGACAATGCTCAAATTCCATCATGCGCCCTGGTCCCGCTCCTCCACCATCTTCTGGCTACTGGAGGAGCTTGGCGTCGACTACGAGATGCAGCTCGTCGACATCCGCGGTGAAGACGGCGCGCCGGAGGCGTACCGAAAGATCCAGCCGAACAAGAAAGTGCCGGCCATCGAGCACGACGGCACGATCGTCACCGAGCGGGCGGCAATCGCGATTTATCTCGGCGAGGCGTTTCCCGAAGCCGGTCTCGCGCCGGCCGCGGACGATGCGGACCGCGCCGCCTATCTCACCACGCTCGTCTATCACGACGCGGTGTTCGATCCGGTCGTCTGCGCCAGGGTGCACGGCCTCAGCTACGTCAGCAACGACTACCCGTTCGGCCTGTTCGACGACATGCTGGCCTACCTGGAGAAGAAGCTCTCGGCCGCGCCATGGGCGGCGGGCGAGCGCTTCACGCTCGCCGACGTGATCCTCGGCGGCGGCATCAACTACGTGATGAACACGCTGAAGGCGCTGCCCGAGCGGCCGGTCTTCCAGGACTACGTAGCCCGCGCCACCGACCGCCCGGCCTTCCGCTCAAGCGCCGAACGCGACGCAGCGATGGCGGCGGAGGTGCCGTTCTTCCAGAAGATGATGGCGGGTGGGGAGGGGTAGCCGCGAGGCGTGGAGAGCCTTGCGCACGGCCTCGCCGTCACTGCGCAGGTGTTGACGAGGATGGCGTCGCCCAGGCCTGCCTCCCGCACGCGGGAAATCATGACGCGCGACTCCGCGGCGTTCAGGCGACAGCCGAAGGTGAGGGCGATGGGGGGCATGGGCGGTGCGGGTAGCCCGGATGGAGCGGCAGCGCAATCCGGGGTCGCACTGCACCAACCCGGATTGCGCGATCCTTCGACAGGCTGAGGACCGCTCCATCCAGGCTACGAAGGCGCAGCCGGATACGACGGTCGTCTTGCCCGAGAGGGTGGGCGGCGTTTGCGGCCTTCCCAGCTTGGCCCTCCCCCGCGCAAGGGGAGGGAACGCGCTATGCTCTCTAGGAAAAACTTCATCGCCCCCGCCGAGAGCGATTGGCCTGCAACGTTTTGGGCGAGGGCGGGTTTGCTCTCGCCGCAACCAAGGCGCAAAGGGGGCGATGGCCAGTTTTCGTATCGCGCCGCCAACACAACCATCGCAGCGCCGCCGCGTCATCCTCGGCGCGATCGCGTGGATCGCGGGGCTGGAATTCTTCCTCGCGGAGGCGATCGCGGCGGCGGGGTGGCCCGGCTATTCCTATCGCGAGCTCGACATCTCCTATCTCGGCGCGACGAGCTGCGCGGGAGCCACCGGCGCGTCCCTTGCCGATCCGGACGCGAGCTCCGTGTTCGATCTCTGCTCCCCGCGCCACGCCTGGATGAACGGCGGGCTGACGCTGCTCGGCACGCTCTATCTCGCCGGGGTGGCGCTCACCTGGAGCGCGTGGCCGCGGACCTGGCTTACGACGCTCGGGCTCGCGTCGCTCGCCTGCGCGGCCTCCGGGGCGGTTCTCCTCGGGTTCTCGCCGGTCAGCGAGCCGCCGTTCTTCCTGCACACGACGAGCGCCAGCGTCGCGCTGGTGATGGGGAATGCCGGCGCGTTTCTGCTGGGGCTCGCGACGCTCAAGCGCGCGCCGGCCTTTGCGGCGGTCAGTCTCGCCGCCGGCGCGCTTGGGCTCGCCGGCGCCCTGTTCTACAGCCTGCACGTCTATCTGGGGCTCGGGCGCGGCGGAATGGAGCGCGTCGCCGCCTATTCGGAGATCGCCTGGTTCGCGCTGGCCGGCGCGGTGCTGCTTTGGGGGGCGCTGCGGGCAGGGCAGTCGAGGGCGGCACCCCTCTCCCCTCGCTGATTCACTTCGCTTGACCGGGCGGCGCGGCATCAGCGGCGGATCGCCTCGCGGGGCGAGATCGCTCCTTGCAAAGCGTCGGGCGCGTATCCATTTGTGATAAACAGGCAGTCGTAGATAATGCGTAGATAACGACACCTCGAAAGCTGCCGTACGACGAGAACAATGCAAAGCGAACGACCGCTCAAATCAGAACTAAAAATACGGGCGCTCCTTCATTTTCTTATCCCTACTAGCCTCGATACGCCTTGAATTAGGCGTATCGGCGTACCGGGCGGGTTTTGCCCGGAGGTCTTTCCGCCGGAATGCTCCGCCGGGTTCCAGCCTCTGCGCTGAACCGTTTCGCGGGCGCTCCCCGGCCGGACGACGCGGCCCGCAAGCCGCGCCAAGCGCCATTAGGCGGAGATCGCGGTGCGGTCTCCGCTTTCGTGCGCCGCAAGGATCGAGGAGAATGCGATGACCGAGCTCGGAATGCCGCAAGCCGGCGGAGCGCTCAATATCGCGCGCCACCTCGGCGCGGCGCAGGCCAAATGGGACCGGCTCACCGCGGTAGACTATGCCGGCATACGAAGCGTCGGCGCGCTGATCGCGGCGGTCGCGGCGCATTACAGCCTGCCGCACCACGAGGCGAAGACGGACGTCGAGCTCTGGCTCCGAGATGTCGGAGCATAGGCCGTTGCAATATCCGCAAAGCGAACGCGTCGCCCGCGAGATGGTGGCGTTCGCCGCGCCGTTCTACATCGAAGGCCTGGCAAGCGAACAGCCGGCCGGGACATACGAGGTGGAGACTGTCGAGACGCTGATCGAAGGGCTATCGTTCCCGGCCTACCGCGTGGTGTCGACGTCGATCGTGTTGCCGCTGCCGGGCCACGGGCCTCATTCCTATCAACTCGTCCGCGTCGACGCATCGCTGGTTCGCGCGGCAAAGGCCGACGGCAAGGAGGAGAAGCCATCGTGATGCCGACGGAGAGGCGAACGAGGACGATGCCGCGACGGCCGGCGAGCTTCGTCTCGGCCACGACGCGCGCCTATGTTCTGATCGCGGTCACGCTTCTGGGCATGCTCGGATTGGCGCTGTTCGCGATAGAGAGCAGA
>CAZARE010000314.1:0-9938 GCA_964487455.1 uncultured Propylenella sp. | reverse complement strand
GCTGGAGCAATTGCAGAAAGGCGGGCTCGGCGGCCTTCCGGGGGGATTGCCGGGAGGAATGGGCGGTCTCCCAGGCGGCTTGCCCGGCGGTTTCGGCGGAATGCCCGGAAGCGGGCTTCCCGGCCTGCCCGGCGTTGGCGGGCCGCGGATCAAGACGAAGTTCAAGAAATGACACTTCGCAGCATAGACCCAGCGACACCCAACCTTGCCGTCATTGCCGGACTTGATCCGGCAATCCACTCCGTTGCGGCGGCGCGTTTCGCGACCGTTCCGGAATGGATGCCCGGGTCAAGCCCGGGCATGACGACAGTTCTGAACACAATCCGGCTTCGTTCGAAGGGAACTCAAAGATGGCAGTGAAGATCAGACTGGCGCGCGGGGGCACGAAGAAGCGTCCCTACTATCGCGTCGTGGTGGCGGACGAGCGCGCGCCGCGCGACGGACGCTTCATCGAGAAGGTGGGCACCTACAACCCTCTCCTCCCGAGCGACTCCGCCGATCGCGTGACGCTGAAGCTGGAGCGCATCGAGCACTGGCTGTCGAAGGGCGCCCAGCCGACCGACCGCGTGCTGCGCTTCCTCGACCAGGCCGGCGTGATGAAGCGCGAGGCGCGGCTCAATCCGAAGAAGGCGCTGCCCGGCAAGAAGGCTGAGGAGCGCAAGGAGGAGCGCAAGAAGAAGGAAGAGGAGGCCAAGGCCGCCGCGGAAGCTCCTGCTGAGGCCGCCGCGGAAGCGCCGGCTGAGGCCGCTCCGGAAGCGCCGGCTGAGGCCGCTCCGGAAGCGCTGGCTGAGGCCGCTCCGGAAGCGCTGGCTGAGGCCGCTCCGGAAGCGCCGGCTGAGGAGGCTGCCGCCGAACCCGCGGCCCCCGCCGCAGAGACCGCCGCCTCGGCCGTCGCGGAGACCGCCGCCGAGACCGCTGAGGAGCCCGCCGAGGAGGAAGCCGCCTCCGACGATGCGAAGGCGCCCGCCGCCTAAGTATCGAGCGCACGCCCGGCGGGAACATGCGGCCAGTCGCAGCGTTGCTCCGCGCCGCTCCGCCTTGGCCGCCACAGCCAGGATTGCAGATCGCCGCGCCGGGCAAGGACGTCGAGCTCCTCCTGCCGACGGTCGCTCACCGTGTCGAGTTCCGCCAGCTTGGAATCAGGCCGTCCGGGGTGACACATGATCATGTGTCCGGGGCCGGCCCCGCGGAGAAATTGATCGAGCTCCCAATCGAAGGACCGCCGCGCGGAAAAGCTGGAGAAGCCGGCAAAACCCACATTGACGACGAAACTCCGTCTTGTCGCCTGATCCGCGAGATCGCCTGAGAGAAGCGCGACGAACAGCGCCTTTGCCCTCGCCGGACGGCCGAGGATGCGGCCCCATCGGTCGGAGGGGTCACGCACGAGCAGGCCCCCCGCGGGAGCGTACTCCGAGAGCGCGTCGAGCACCGCCCGCCTCACTCCGGGCAGCGCATGGACATGGTGATGCCCATCGACGAAATCGGGCGGGAAGCCGAACGCGGCTTCGAAGAGCGCCAGCTGACGCGTTGCCTCGGCGCGGATCTCGTCACGGTCGAGCGCACCGCTCAGAGCCAGCCGCAGCA
Organism: uncultured Propylenella sp.; assembly: GCA_964487455.1. GTDB lineage: Bacteria > Pseudomonadota > Alphaproteobacteria > Rhizobiales > Afifellaceae > DASWJZ01. The sequence goes on along the minus strand of CAZARE010000314.1, from coordinate 8,354 downwards.
GGCGGCCGATACTCGGAAAGTCGCCGCCCGGAGCCAGGCGCGGCATCGCCGCGAGCGGCCGCCCCAGCGTCAGGTTGAGGTGCAGCCCCACGGTCAGAAACTTGCGGCATTCGGCCAGGTCCCGCGCATGCGCCGGCCAGTCGGGCAGTGTGACGAGCGCGCTTGTCGCGGACAACCGCCCAGCGGCAGCAAGCGAGAGAATTGCCGCGGAAACGCCGGGCGTCAGGCCATAGTCGTCGGCGCACAGGATGACGCCGCGATGTCCCGGCACTTTGGCGTGCCTAGCGATCTTGATCCACCTTCCGCGATCCAACGGCCTCCTCGGCCGGCCTGGTGACGCCGATCTCCTCCGCTACGAGGAACAACGGACGCGCCTTCACCTCCTCGTAGATGCGCGCCAGATACTCGCCGATCACGCCGAGCGAGATCAGCTGAACGCCGGCGAAGAACATCACCGACACGATGAGCGAGGGAAAGCCCGGTACGTCGGCGCCGTAGAGCAAGGTGCGGACAAAGAACACCAGGGAGTAAGCCAGCGCCAGGAACGAGACGACCAGTCCCATGTACGACCAGATCTTCAACGGCACGTTTGAGAAAGAGACGAGCCCGTCGAGGGCGAACTGCATCAGGCGCACGAATCCCCATCGCGATTTTCCGGAAGCCCGCACCACGCATTCGAACGGCACCGTGGTCGAATGGTAGCCGATCCAGCCGTAAAGCCCCTTGGTGAACCGCGTACGCTCGCCGAGCCGGTTCAGAGCATCGACAGCCTTGCGGTCGAGAAGCACGAAGTCGGCGGCGCCCGGCGTCATCTCGGTGCGCGCGATCGTGCGAAACAAGACATGGAAAGAGCGGGACCAGAAACGCCGTGCGAGACCCAGCGCCTTGCTGTCGCGGCGCTGGCCGAGCACGACGTCATAGCCCTCGCGCCAGCGCGCGACGAATCCGGGAATGACCTGCGGAGGATGTTGCAGGTCGGCGTCCATCAGCACGATCGCGTCGCCTTGTGCGTAGCGAAGCCCCGCCGCGATGGCGATTTCCTTGCCGAAATTGCGGCTGAGCGCCACCGCGGTCACGCGCGCATCCTTCCCGCGAAGCGCCCGGATCGCACTCAGCGTGCCGTCGGTCGAGCCGTCGTCGACGAAGAGTATCGACCAGCTCATCCCGGTCTCTTCAAGCGCCGGCGCAAGCGCATCGAAGAGCCGCTGCAGCCCGCCCTCCTCGTCGAGGACCGGGACGACGACGGTCAATCGGCGCCCGGGCGCGCGGCGGTCCTCCGGGTCTGCCGCGCCCGCTTCACTCACCGCGATCCTCGGCGGGAGGAACAATGATGTAGTTGACGCTCACCGGAGGCGCGCCAGGTCGGCTCGACCAGAGAAACTCCTCGCTTCCGGTCTCGAAATCCGCGAGCGACCCGGCAAGCTCCCCGAGATCGAGGCTCCAATTGTCCCCCCATACCACCAGCATTCCCTCGCGGCGCAGCCTGTCGGCCGTTATCCAGGGCGAATAGGCGCGATTGAGCTCGGTATAGATGGAAGGCTCGTCAGGGCTCAAGGTTCCGACGAGGCCGGCCGTCCACGGCTCGCCGCCGACGATCGAGAGCGGCACCGCCGTCTCCCGGCGCCAGAGCTCGTTGAATCGGGCGGCGACCTCCGCATGCGGCCAGGCCACGCGCGTCGGAGAACTGCGGAACTCCTTCGCCCAGTAGACGCCCGCATAGACCGCCGGGACCCCGACGACGAACAGCCCCGCGAGCACGGCGATGCGCTTGAGCGACACATGGTCGAGGCGGGGCACGAGCGCCATCGCGAGCAGGCCGGACAGGTTGAACATCGGAGCGCCCCACATGTCCTTGGCGCCCGAGACGGCGGCGACCGCCAGCACCATTACGAGCGGCGCGATCGTGAAGAAAAGCAGGAAGCGCAAGGCGCCCGGAGCGAAATCGCGTCCCTCGGTGGCCGAGCTGGCGGCCGAGCGCCGCGGCAGGAGAAACGCCACGGCCAGGATCGCGAACAGCCCAGCGTGGTCGGCGAGCTGTGCGAGCAGGAAGCCGAGGGGGTTAGGCGATTGGCCGGCGGAGCGCGCTGCCGCGTAGTGGAACGGTAGGAAATCGACCGCCACCAGCGCCTGCGCCAGCGGGGCGACGAGCAGCACGAATACGACGAGTCCGATCCACGGGCCGCGGCGCGCGAGATTGCGCCGCGCGCCGTGGTCGGCGAGCACCCACAGGACGGCGACGGCGAGGAGCATCGCCACCGTGAACTTCGCGTAGAGTCCGGCGGCGGCAGCGACAGCCAAAGCTAGCCACCACACGGTCCGGCCGGTCTGCGCTGCGCGCCAGAGAAAGAACGTCGCCGCGGCCCAGATCGGCATCTGCGCGACGTTGTGATTGAACTCCGGCGTGGGGAACGAATAGTAGTAGACGCCCGTCAGCAGCAATGTTCCCACCGCCGCGCGGCGCGGTCCCAAAAGATCGCGGCCGAGAAGGAACACGAGCACGAAGGTCGCGGCAACGCAGAGCTGGGAGACGAGGTAGGCCGGCCAGCCAAGCGCTCCGGTGAGCTGGCGGGCGATCTCCAGTATCCAGGCCGGGAGCTGCGGGTGCTTGTAGGTGAGCAGAACCCACTCTCGGCCGGACATGTAGAGCTCCACCACGTCGAGCGGCGGCGCCCGATGTATGAGAGCCGGAACGATCGTCCACAAGGCGATCTGCGCCAGGCAGAGCGCGGCGACGAGGCCGGCCGGGCCGCGCAGGTTCCGGTCAACCTCCCTCTGCGGCTCTGCGACTGGGCTGGAATGCATGAAATGCGTGCGGCGGCGATTCCAAGTGCGCGCCGAATTAAGGCCGCCGATCGAGACAGCAGGTCGAAATCGCGGGACGCGACAAAGCCATAGCGCAGCGCCGGAGGCCGGACAACCTTCGCCGGCGGCCAGAGCGTTGCGTTGCGCGCACGGCTTCCAATTCCGCCCGCTCCGTCTATTGCTGCGGACGCGCGTTTGACGGGCGGATTAATGGAAGAGCGGCTCATCAAGATGGCGGCAATCGGTGCGGCGCACGGCGTCAACGGCGAGGTCCGCGTGAAATGCTTCACGGCGGAGCCGATGTCGCTCGGCCGCTACGGCGCGCTTCGCTCCGAGGACGGCCGCGTCTTCGAAATCGAGCGGTTGCGCCCTGCGAAGGGGACGGTGGTCGTGGCGAAGTTCCACGGCGTCGACGATCGCAGCGCGGCGGAGGCGTTGAACGGGCTCTCGCTCCACGTCGAACGGAGCGCCCTCCCTGGCCTCCCCGAAGACGAGTTCTACCATGCCGACCTGATCGGGCTTTCCGCGGTCGATCCGGCCGGCGAGGCACTTGGCACGGTCACCGCTGTCCATGATTTCGGCGCCGGCGACATGCTCGAGATCGCGTCGCACGGCAGCCGCCCTCTCCTGGTTCCGTTCACCAAGGCCGCCGTTCCGGACGTAGATATTCGCGGCCGATATATTACCGTGATCCCGCCTGTCGAGGTCGAAGGCGAGCTGCAAGACCCCGCAAAGGAGGACCCTGCATGATCATCGTGGCCGGTACGGTTCGCGTCCCGGAGGACAAGATCGACGCGCTGATGCCGCTTGTGCGCGCCACGCTCGCCGCCTCACGCCGCGAGGAGGGCTGCATCGCCTACGCCTTCGCGTTCGACGTGGAGGATCGCGGCCTGGTGCGGGTCTTCGAGCAGTGGCAGAGCCGCGCGCACCTGCAGGCCCACTTCAAGCAGCCGCATATGGGCCCGTGGCGCGCCAAGCTGGCCGAAGTCGGCGCCAGCGGACGCGATCTCATGGCCTACGAGGTCGATTCCGGCGAGGCGATCTGAGCGGCGATGACCTTCCGCGCGACGGTGCTGACGCTCTTTCCGGACATGTTCCCCGGTCCGTTGGGCGTGAGCCTCGCCGGCAAGGCGCTTGGCGCCGGCACATGGTCGCTGGAGACGCGTGACATCCGCGCGCACGGCATCGGGGCGCACCGCACGGTCGACGACACGCCGGCGGGCGGCGGCGCCGGCATGGTGATGCGCGCAGATGTGCTTGCCGCGGCAATCGACGCAGCGATCGGGCCCGGCGACGGCCGCCCGCGTCTCCTCATGAGCCCGCGCGGCGTCCCGCTCACCCAAACGCGCGTGCGTGCGCTCGCCGAGGGGCCGGGCGCGCTCATCGTCTGCGGACGCTTCGAAGGCATCGACCAGCGCGTCGTGGAGGCGCGCAGGCTGGAAGAGGTCTCCATCGGCGACTTCGTCCTGTCCGGCGGCGAGATCGCGGCGATGGCGCTCATCGACGCTTGCATCCGGCTGCTGCCGGGCGTGGTGGGCGCGGCGGAGTCCACTGCCGAGGAGAGCTTCGAGCACGGCCTGCTCGAATATCCGCACTACACGCGCCCGCCCGAATGGGAAGGCCGCGCCATTCCGGACGTGCTCGCCTCCGGGCACCACAAGAAGATCGCCGAATGGCGACGCGCGGAAGCAGAGCGTCTGACGCAAGAGCGGCGGCCTGACCTGTGGAGGAAGCGGGGCGGCACGGAACTCTAGGACGGTCGCGAAAGCGCGGGTGGCGGAGCGAACCTCGCGGAAAACGATTGGCACCTGACCGGCGCTTCATCCACGCTCGATGGTGAAGCGCTACGGATTTTCCCACCGGCGCTGCGGCGTTTTCCCCCGCATTTCCGCTCCTCCCGCCATCGACAGGCGGGATCTGAGTGTGTATATCCCACGCCGACTTCCGAGGATCACAGAGACGAAGCGCGCCGCCGGCAACGTCGGAAAGTTGCGCTGCTTGCAAGGAAAAAAGCCATGAACCTGGTGCACGAGATCGAGCGGGCGGAGATGGCCGCAATCGCCGCCAAGCGCGAGCTTCCCGCGTTCGAGGCGGGCGACACCGTGCGCGTGCACGTCCGCGTGACGGAGGGCACCCGCACCCGCCTGCAGGCCTATGAGGGGGTGGTCATCGGCCGCAAGGGCAGCGGGCTCAACGAGAGCTTCACCGTGCGCAAGATCTCCTACGGAGAAGGCGTGGAGCGCGTCTTTCCCCTGTTCTCCCCCATGGTGGAGAAGGTGGAGGTGGTGCGCCGCGGCGACGTGCGCCGGGCCAAGCTTTATTACCTGCGGGGGCGGCGCGGCAAGTCGGCGCGCATAACCGAGGCTTCAAGCCTGCGGGCCAAGCGCTTGGACGAGGATGCGCGCGAGGTCGCCGCCGCGGAGCGAGCCGAGGCGGAAGCCGCCAAGCAGGCTTCCAAGGAAGCGGCGACGGAAGCCGCGGGCGAGTGACCGCCGAGCTCGCGTAGCCGCGGGCCTGAGGTACCCTCCCCGCTCTCGCTATTCGACCACCGCGATGATCGGCCCGTAGCCGCCGTGGCCGGGCGCGTCGTTCCGGCCGAGCTCGGGCGCGTAGAGCCCGGGGGCGGTGCCCCCGTCGAGGAACAGCGCGTCGTCGCAGCCGAGCCCGTCGCGGAAGAAGCGCGCGAAATCCCAGAAGCTCACCCAACTCTCGCTGATGACGAAGTGGATTTCCGTAGGGCTCGACACGCCCACCCCGTTGCGCGGCTTGCGATCGCTCGAGCCTTCGATGAAGGCCGGGTGGATCTCTCCGTCGATCACGAGCATCGGGCCCGATTGCGTGGCGAAGCTCGTCTGCGGCCTGGCGTCGAGGAATTGCTCGGTCGCCAAGATGCCTGCCTCATCGTCGCCGACGTAAAACACGCCGTTCGGCTTTTTGTAGAAGTTCGGCACCGCAGCGCCCTCCCCCTCCACCGTGGCGGTGTTCGCCGGGACCGATTCGCGGCCATCCTCGACATAGAGCCCGATCGGGGCGAAGTCGCTCCCGTACATGCCCCCGTTCATGGCGAAGGCGAGAGTAAGCCCCTCAGCGGAGAGCGCCCCGGCCAATGCGGAAAAAGTGCGGTAGGGCTCGCCCTCCCCGTTCCGCCAGAACACGCGGACGTCACTCTTCGTCAAGTCGAAGCTGCAGACCGTATAGGCAGAGCCCTCGAAGCGTTCGCCGCGGCACGGCTCGGCGGCGGATGGTTCCGTTGCGAGCGCAATGCAAAGGGGAATCGCGGCGATGAGCCGAATCGCGGCCAGTCTCATGCCCCCGTCTAGCGCGAAACCGCGGCCGCGGCGACCGGAGCCCGCTGGGCCTCTCCCCGCGTTGAGGCGGCGCGTCGGCGCTGTTATATGAGCCCCATGAAACCGAGAACCCTCTACGACAAGATCTGGGACGACCACGTGGTCGACGAGCGCCCCGACGGCACCTGCCTTCTCTACGTCGACCGCCACCTCGTGCACGAGGTCACGAGCCCGCAGGCCTTCGAGGGCCTGAGACTGGCGCAGCGCAAGGTGCGCGCACCGGAGAAGACGCTCGCCGTGGTCGACCAAAACGTGCCGACCAGCGACCGCAGCCGCGGCATCGACGATCCGGAATCGAGGCTGCAGGTCGAGACGCTGGCACGGAACGCCGCCGACTTCGGCATCGAATATTATGACGAGCTCGACCGTCGCCAGGGCATCGTCCACATCATCGGTCCCGAGCAGGGCTTTACGCTGCCCGGAATGACCATCGTTTGCGGCGACAGCCACACCTCCACGCACGGCGCCTTCGGCGCGCTGGCGCACGGCATCGGCACGAGCGAGGTGGAGCATGTGCTCGCGACGCAGACGCTCATCCAGCGCAAAGCCAAGAACATGCGCGTCGCCGTCGACGGAAAGCTGCCGGAAGGCGTGAGCGCGAAGGACGTGATCCTCTCCATCATCGGCGAGATCGGGACCGCGGGCGGTACTGGCCACGTCATCGAGTATTCGGGCGACGTGATCCGCTCACTTTCCATGGAAGGGCGGATGACGGTGTGCAACATGTCGATCGAGGGCGGCGCCCGCGCCGGCATGGTGGCGCCCGACGAGACCACCTACGCCTACATCGAAGACCGCCCGCGCGCACCCAAAGGGACGGCCTGGGACATGGCGCGCGCCTATTGGGAAACGCTGCCGAGCGACGCGGACGCCGCGTTCGACCACGAAGTACGTCTCGACGGGGCGAAACTGCCTCCGGTGGTGACCTGGGGCTCCTCGCCGGAGGACGTGGTCTCCGTCACGGGCGCCGTCCCCGATCCAGACGATATCCAGGACGAGAGCCGGCGTGCCTCCAAATGGCGGGCGCTGCAATATATGGGGCTGAAGCCGGGCACCAGGATCACCGACATCAAGCTCGACCGCGTCTTTATCGGCTCGTGCACCAACGGCCGCATCGAAGACCTGCGCGCCGCGGCCAAGGTCGTCGAGGGCCGGCGCGTCAACGAGAACCTCACCGCCTGGATCGTGCCCGGCTCGGGTCTCGTCAAGGCGCAGGCCGAGGCGGAAGGGCTCGACAAGATCTTCAAGGCCGCCGGCTTCGACTGGCGCGAGCCGGGCTGCTCCATGTGCCTGGCGATGAACGCCGACAAGCTCGCGCCGGAGGAGCGCTGCGCGTCGAGCACCAACCGCAACTTCGAGGGCCGGCAAGGCTACAAGGGGCGCACGCACCTCGTCTCGCCCGCCATGGCGGCAGCGGCGGCGATCGCCGGACGCTTCGTCGATATCCGCGACTGGCGATAGCGCGAGGCATGGCCGAAGACCGTCAAGCAAAGGCCGCAGATGAGGCGCGCCGCGATCTGGAGCGGATGAGGGGGGACGGCGACTTTATCGGCGCTTCAGCCTTGGCGCGCGCGGCGGAAAGGGCGCGGGGTCATTTCTCCGCCGCCGACGCGCCTCAGAACGATCCGGTGGAAATCTGGGGCCGGCGCATAGCGCGCGTGCTGGCGGCGGTGTTCGTACTGTTTCTGCTGTGGTGGCTCGTCGGCTACCTGCTGGCCTGACCTACGGCGGCATCCCTATTACGACCGCCAATGTCCTCGCGGCCGCCACGCGCTTAGCATGGCATCAAGCGCCCCCCGCCCTGCGATGCGCGCATTGTCCAGTAGTGGCCGGGCTTGCACTCCACGATGTTGTCGACCATGAGCGAGCCAGAGCGTGCCGGCTGCCTGCTGGAAGAGCTGACGGGCCGGGTCGCGGCCGGGTCCGCCGCGGCGGGAGGCGTCGTCCTCGCGGTGGTGCCAACCTGACAGGCGACGATCACGCCGTTTCCAAGCGTCCGATACCCGTTCACACATTCCTGCGCTCGGCTGGCGGACGTCATAGCCAGCGCGGCGAGCGCCGTGGCGACCAGCGTCGTAACCGTCCTCATCGCATTGCCCTCGTGCCGCGCCGCGCGCCGGCTCGAAGAAAAAAGCCGCCGCGCCTGCCGTTCGGCCACAGATAGGCAGGACCTTTCCCGCGCGCAACGGCCGAGCCGGATAGACT
>CAZARE010000313.1:0-5480 GCA_964487455.1 uncultured Propylenella sp. | reverse complement strand
GCCACGATCGACGTTCTCGTGCAGGTCGGGCCGACCACCGGCGCGACCTCTGGGACGGTCGCGCTCACCGTCCTTTACACGATGGACAAGTGAGGCTGACGGCCGGGGCTTCGGCCCCGGCCCCTCATTCCCGGCGGAGATCAGAAAAATGGCTAAGGTGACGTTCGTCGGCGACGCGCGCGGGCACGGCCCCGTCGTGATGCGCGCCTATGGCTGCCTCATGCCGAAGGGCGAGCCGGTCGAGGTGACCGACGAGCATGCGCTCGCGAAGTTCCGCGGCAATTCGCACTATGAGGTCGACGATAGCGAGGACGCCGCCGGCGTCATTCGCGAGCCGGGGACCGGCGGCGAAACCCCGCCCCCGCCCGAGAAGAAGCCGGCCAGGCCGCGCAAGCCCCGGGCTCCGAAGGCGCCGACCACTGAGGCCGAGGGCGGCTGATCGCCATGACGACGCTGACGCTCGCGCAGCTCCGCGACCGGGTCGCGCAGCGCCTTCGCATTCTCGGCGAGGGCGCCGACCTGACCGGCGAGGACGCCACCATCATCGAGAACGCGATCGCGGCGAAGCATGAGGAGCTGCTCGCCATGGGCTGGGCGAAGTGGGACACCGACGCAGTCCCGCTCCAGGCCGTGCAGGCGCTCATCGCGATCCTGGCCGAAGAGCTCTGCGGCGAGTACGGCCTGCCCGGCGAGGAGCGCGCCCTGCTCGCGCAGCAGCGCATGCACGGCGAAGGGCGGCTGCAGGCGCTCGCCGCGTCCGAGGTCAAGAACGAGCCCACGCCCGCGGAGTATTTCTGATGGCCTCGACGCTCTGGACGCCGGCCGCCGTCGGCCTCATGCACAACGGCGCGGCCGCCAATAACGGCCAGGTCTTCGGCTACGAGCCGGGCACGTCGACGAAAAAAGCGATGTACCCGACCAAGGGCGACGCCGACGCGCAGACCAACGCGCTCAGCAACCCGGTCATCCTCGACGCGCAGGGCCGCGCACAGATCTGGCTCGACGGCGTCTACGACATCGAAATGACGACGTCCGGCGGCGTGGCGATCGGCGGCACGTACCAGAGCGTCGGCGAGGCCGAGATTTCCACTCCCGAAGTCCCGGCCGGCGCGCTGATCGGCTGGCCCTTCAACATCGCGCCGACCGGCTACCTCGAATGCAACGGCGCCGCGGTGAGCCGCGCGACCTATCCGGCGCTCTTCGCCGTGATCGGCACGATGTACGGCAACGGCGACGGCTCGACGACCTTCAACCTGCCGGACTATCGCGGCGAGTTCCTGCGCGGCTGGGCGCACGGCGCGGCGACCGATCCCGACAAGGCGACCCGCACCAATCGCGGCGACGGCACGACGGGCGACTTCATCGGCACGAAGCAGGCCGAAGAGTTCAAGGCTCACACCCACCCGTTCCTTTTGTATCCGCCGGGCGGCTTCGGCGGCCATTCGCAGACCGACAAGATCACCCCGGACGTCGACAACCCCATTCAGGCCGGCCCGTCGGCGACCGTCCAGAGCGCCGGCGGCTCCGAAACCCGCCCGCGCAACGTCAACGTCATGTGGTGCATCAAGGCCTGACGCATGCGCATTCCGTTCGTCGGCGCCAGCAACCCGCACCGCTCCGCGCGCGTCTCCCGCGAGCGGCTGCTCAACGGCGTCGTCGTGCTCGACCAGCAGGGCAAATTCGACCGCTCCTGCTTCGCGCGCCCGGGCCTGCGCCTCTTCGCCACGCTCGGCCTGGGCGAGGTGCGCGGCAACGTCGAGTGGAAGGGCTCGGTCTACGCGGTGGTCGGCGACGACGTGATCAAGGTCGGCGCGGACGGCGGCTCCGGCGTCATCGGCCAGCTGCAGAACACGATCTCTGGCCCGGTGATCTTCGCGGCCGGCACGCAGCATCTCGTCTTCGTGGACGGCGATAAGGGCTACTACACGCAGGGCTCGACGGTCGAGGAGATCGTCGACCCGGATTTCCCCGACGGCGCGACGCATGTCGTCTGGCATAGCGGCAACTGGCTGGTGAACGACCCGGCGAACGACGGCCGGCTCTGGCGCTCCGAGTACAACGACCCGACTGCATGGAACGCGCTCGACTTCGCGACCGCGGAGCGCGACCCCGACGCGCTGAAGAGCCTGATCGTCGCCAACCAGCTGATCTGGGGCGGCGGCGAGTTCACCACCGAAGCCTTTACCGTCGACGCCAGCGACTTCGGCTTCTCGCCCGTCATCGGCGGCTTTACCGAGGTCGGCGTCGCCGCGCCGTTCTCCATGGCGAAGTTCGCCGGCACGGTTTTCTGGCTCGGCAAGAGCCGCGAGGGCCAGGGCGCGATCATGCGCGGCGCCGGCATCGCGGGCGAGCGCATCTCGACCGAAGCGATCGAGGCCGAGATCGGCAAGTATCCGAACATCGCGGACGCCACCGGCTTTTGCTTCTGGTGGCAAGGCCACGGCTTCTACGTGCTGCAATTCCCGCTCGCCGGCAAGACCTGGGTATGGGACGAGCACGCGCAGGCCTGGTACGAGTGGACGGCCTACGGCGGCGGCGCATGGAGCGGCATCTCGGCGGTCGCGGCTTTCGGCAAGACGCTCATCGGCTCGCGCGACGGCAAGCTCTACGAGCTCACCGATCAGGCGCATGACGACGACGGCGAGCCCATCGAATTCTGGCGCTACGACCGGCACCTCGTCGAGCAGAGCGACCGCCGCTGGCTCTTCCATAACGAGCTCGAGGCCGAGGTCGAAACCGGCGCCGGCACGCTGGAGATCGATCAGACCTGGATGCTCCGCTACAGCGACGACGGCGGGCACACCTGGAGCCGCATCCTGCGCCGCAACTCCGGCAAGATGGGCCAGCGCAACAAGAAGCTGCTCTACAAGCGGCTCGGCAGGTCGAAGGACCGGATCTACGCGATCGGCTGCGCGGACCCGTGCAAGCGGGTGCTCGTGGGCGGCTACCTCAACGCGGATATAGGCGCCTGATGACCTTCTCGCTGACGCCGCCGCAGACCCGCGCAGTGGGCCCAGACGGCAGCCACCTCCCGTCGTGGGAGCAGTGGTTCGGGGCGATGTTCCGCGCGCAGCGGATCCCGCGCTCGTTCGCGTTCGACCCGACGACGGTCGGCGCTGGCTCGACCTCGGCGCAGACGGTCGCCGTGCCGCGGCTGACGCCCGACATGGACGTGTTCGTCACCAAGCCGACGCACACGCCCGGGCTCGTCGTCGGCGGCGCCTTCGTCTCGGCGGACGGCCAGCTGACCATCGTGCTCGGCAACGTCACCGGCGCGGCGATCGACCCGCCGGCAGAGACGTGGAGGCTGCTCGCATGGCGGCGGTGAGGCCGGCGACGCCGGCTGATCTCGATCGCCTGGTGGCGATGGGCCGCAAGTTCCACGCCGCGAGCCCGCTGGCCGCCATCCCGTTTGCGGCGGCTGACTTCGCCGCCTGCTGCCGCAATCTGATGCTGACCGGGATCCTGCTGATCAGCGAGCGCGGCATGATCGGCGGCCCGGTCTTCCCCTGCTACTTCAACGTCGAGCGCTACATGGCGCAGGAACTGTTCTGGTGGGCCGAGGACGGGCAAGGCGACGCGCTGCGCGAGGCGTTTGAGGCTCTGGCCGCTCAGTTCGGCGCGCGCCTATCGGCGATGAGCGCCCTTGAAGGCTTGCGGATCGACGCCGTGGGGCGGCGGCTGCGCCGGCGCGGCTATCGGCCGGTCGAGCGTCTGTTCGTGAAGGAGCTGTAGAAATGGCAATCGGAACGGCAGCGGCTATCGTCGGCTCCGCCGCCATCGGCGCGGTCGCATCCGGCAAGGCGGCGAAAGCCGGCGAGAAGGCTGCGGAGAGCGCCGCCGAGATCCAGGCGCAGGCGCAGCGCGAGGCGACCGAGCTTCAGCGCGAGATCTTCGAGACGAGCCGGAAGGACGCCGCGCCTTGGCGCAACGTCGGCGTCCCCGCGCTGTCGCGCCTCGCGGCGACCTATGGCATCGTGCAGAACGCCCCGCAGGTCGCGCCGGCCGGCGCGAAGCAGCCTGGCGTCGCTTCCGTGCAGAAGATCACCGCGCCGCCGGGCTCGCTCGAGGCCGCGATCCAGGCGCTGGGTTTCAATGAGGCGCGCAACCGCAACGGAACCAAGCTCAGCTCGTCCGCGCTCGCGGCGAACTTCCAGCCGCAGAACGCCGCGCACTTCATGTCGCTCGACGAGGCCGGCCGCCGCGCCTGGCTGGAGGCTTCGGGCTTTACGCCGATCGAGGACGAGGCGGAGACGACCCCGCAGTTCGCCGATGTCTCGACGCTGCCGCAGCCCGGGCCGGACCCGCTCACGGCGAGCCAGCAGGACGTCTCCCGCATCGCCGAGGGCTTCAAAGCGTCGCCCGGCTACAGCTTCCGCCTGCAGGAAGGGCAGGACGCGCTGCTGAACGCCTCGCGCGCCCGCGGCATGGCGCTCTCGGGCGGCGCTCTCAAAGAGAGCCAGCGCTTCGGCGAAGGCCTCGCGGCCGACGAGTTCGATACCTTCATGCGGCGCGGTCTCGCGGCCTTCGGCGACTATCGCTCGGGCCTTGCCGGCCTCGCGGGCGTCGGGCAGGCGGCGAACAACGCATCGCAGGTCGCCGGCTCCAACTTCGCCAACACCGCCGGGCAGCTGATCACGCAGGGCGGCGCCAATCAGGCGAGCGCCATCCTCGCGGGCGGCGCCATCAAGGCCGGGCAGATCGGCAACATCGGCAGCACGCTCGCGAACGCCGGCAGCAACTACATGCTGGCGCGCGCCCTTCAGCCGCAGCCGCCGGCCGTCACCGGCACGAGCCCGTCTCTCAACTTCTGGCCGAATTGAGGCTGATCCATGGCCGATTATCAGGGCTTCGCGCGCAACGTTCTCGGCTCCATGCAGGCGCCGAACGACGGCTTCCGCGACAACGCGCTCATTGCCTTCAAGCTGCGCCAGGACGCCGCCGACCGGCAGCTTGACGAGCGAAAGCTCGGCATCCTCGAAAAGCGCGAGGACCGCCAGACGCAGGCGGCGGAGCGCACGGCGTCGCTCGCCGACATGGAGCTCGGCCTGAAGCTCAACAACATCGCGCTACAGCGCGCGACCGCGGCGCAGGACGAGCCGACATGGCGCGCGATCGTGCAGCAGACGGCGCAGGAGTTCGAAGCCATCCGGCCGGGCCTCGGCGCCACGATCCTGCCCTATGCCGACCGCTTCGCCGACCGCGACACGCTGATCGAGGGCCTTGTCGACGTCGGCAAGCGCTACGAAACCATGATGGGCATGGCGAAGCAGGAGGATCAGCAGCAGTTCCTGGCCGGCGAGGGCGAGAAGGATCGCGCGACGCGGCTCCAGGCGGCCGCCGCCGGGCGCACGAACATCGTCAACAACGTCGGCCCCACCGGGATCGACTATGGCGACCCGGAGAAGGGCCTGACGTGGAAGCGCAACCCGGACGGCTCCGTTGCGCTCGACGAGCGCGGCGCGCCCATCGCGCTCCCC
>CAZARE010000312.1:0-9766 GCA_964487455.1 uncultured Propylenella sp. | reverse complement strand
GCGGCGCCGTCTTTGCGATCGCGCTGCCGCTCGTTGATTGAGACGGACACGAAATGAGTCAGCAGCCGAGCATTTTCGTCGTCGACGACGAGGCCGCCGCGCGCGACATGATCGGCGATTATCTGAAAATGCACGGCTTCGATGTGACCCTTTGCGACGGTGGCCCGTCGCTGCGGGTCGAGGTGGAAAAGGCCAAGCCCGATCTCGTCGTCCTCGATCTCAACATGCCGGAGGAGGATGGCCTTTCGCTCATCCGTTACCTCAAGCAATCGGGGAACGTGCCCGTCATCATGCTGACCGCGACGGCAAGCCCCATCGACCGCGTAGTGGGACTGGAGCTGGGCGCCGACGATTACCTGGCGAAGCCCTGCGAGCTGCGCGAGCTTCTCGCTCGCGTCCGCTCGGTCCTGCGCCGCAGCGCCGCCGCGGCTTCCCCGCAGGGCGAGCCGAACCGCACCGTCCGTATGGGCACGAAGTGGCTCGATCTCGACGCGCGCGTGCTGCGTGACGAGGAGGACAACGAGCATCCGCTGACCGCGTCGGAGTTCGGGTTGCTGAAGGCGTTCGCGGAGAATCCCAAGCGCGTGCTGACGCGCGAGCGGCTGCTCGATCTCGCCCAGGCGCGCGATTCGGAGGCGTTCGACCGCGCCATCGACGTCAGGATCACCCGCATTCGCCGCAAGATCGAGCCCGATCCGGCGCATCCGCGTGTGATCAAGACGGTGCGCGGGGCTGGGTATGTGTTTTCCCCCGAAGATCCAAAGACTTAGATCCGGCCCTTACCCCCCGCGAGAAAGCTGTTGCGCCGCCGACATCGGGTTCGGCCGGGTGCGCGCCGATCCTCTGACCGGAACCCTCGCTGCCGGGAGGCGTTTCCTCCACAACAGAGCAGCCCGGATTGCCGATTGTTTCGTCGGCGGGGCGGGCAAAGAAACAATTCAGCCGTCAGACGTAACCCTTTTGGGGATGTCGCGAAAATAGCGAGAAAAGCTGAGGAGCTAGAGAAGGGCGACCGGACGAGCCCGAGGGGCAGGGGTTCTGGAGGAACGAAGATGACCAAGTCGAAGACGCTTTTCGCTACCGCCGTGATCGCCGCTGTTGCGACCGTTGGCGGCTTCGTGGCGGCTCCTTTCCACGGAAGCGCTAGCGCTGCCGCGGGCTATGCCGATGCCGAAGTCGTGGCGAGCCGGATTGGCGGTGCCTTCGCCTTGGTTTCCGCCACGGTCGAGGCAGATCCGCAGGTCCGCGCCGCGGTGGTCCGCGCCGCGAAGGGGGACCTTCCCAAGTCGCTGCGTTGCGTGGGTCAGACTTGGCCGCATGTTGAATCCGGCTGCCTCATCACCGCCGCCGGCACGCCTGCTCCCAAGGTGCGCTTCATAACGGTCGGCTCTCAGACCGGCGATTCGGAGACCGTGCTGCTTCGCATTCCGGCCGATCTGGTCGCCTCGCGCTGAGCGAGGCGTCCCGCTCGCCCACGGAGCAGCCGCCGCTTAGCCGCTGCTCCGACAGCCTCCCAGCTTTCCTGCCCGCCGCACCGACCACCACTCACCCTCCGCCGCCTGCCTCTGCTAGGATCGGCTCGCGCCGGGCGCGCAATCCCGGCTCGGGTGGTGCGATGCGGATCACATATCGGATCCTACTGGTCGGCGGCATTCCCATCACGATAGCGGCGGCGATCGCGCTTACCGCGTTCGTGTTGTTGAGCGAGGCCGACCGGGCGCGCTCCGGCGCCGTGCTTGCCGGGACGATCTACCGCAATCTCCTGTCCGCCGGCGTGGCCCGCGACGACTTCCTGGAGACGACGCGCGGCGATCGCACGCAGCTCTACGAGCTTTTCCTTACGCATTCCGAGCAGGCGCGATTCGATCTTCGGCGGCTGGCCCCGATCGTGCGCGAGCCGCGGCACGTGGCGGCGGTCGAGGAGGCGGCAGACGCCCTTGAGCGCCACTACGATGACATGCGGCGGCTGCTCGACGTGACCCTTCGCAACGACCGGCTCGTCGTCAGCATGGCGGGCCGGACCGACAGTCTCGTGCGTATGACCGACGAGGCGCGCGAGCGACAGCACCGCTCCAACGCCGATGTCGTGCAGTCGCTCGCCGATGCCGACCGCCAGCTCAGGATAGCCCGTGAGATCGTCGACAGGGCGCATGAGTTCTCCGCCGCGATCGCGGCGGTGCAGCTCTTTCGGGCCGCGTCGGATGATCCTTCGCCTGAGCGTCTGAGCGCTTCCGACCGCTTCAGCTTCGAGCTGGGACGGATGCGCAGCGCGGGCGTGCGCCTCAGAGAAGCGCTGCACGCCGCCGGCCGCGACGAGTCCGTTCGCGAGCTTGGCCAGCTTCTCGTCGCTTACGAGATGAGCATGACCCCGACGCCCGATGCCTCTCTCGTGGGGTCGGGAGGCGGCGGGGCAGCCGGGCGCGAATTGTCGGAGTGGGCGGAGCGCCTGATCAAGATTCACTCGACCGAGACCCGCGCCCTTCACGACCAGGTCGCCGAGCTTTTGACGTATACGGTGCAGTCGGCCGAGACCGATCGCGCCACGCAGGAGATCGCCATTGAGGCGCTGAAGCGCAGCGACCGGACCGCCGCGGCTCTTGCCACGCGAGACCCGGAGGCGGTGAAGCGGATCTACGACGAGAGCGGCAATCTCGGCGAGACAGTGGCGTCGCTGCCGATTTCGCCGCTCATCCAGACGCAGATGGTGGACGCCATCGACCAGTGGCGTCAGGGCCTGGCTACTGCGATCGAGGGTCTGAGCGAGCAGAACGAGATCGTCGGGGAGATGCAGGCGGGCACAAGGCGCATGATCGAACGCGCGCGGCTTCTCAACGAGACGCTTACTCGCGATGCCGAGCGGATCAGCGGCCTGGTGCGCAACATTCTCATCCTCGGCGCCGCGGTTGGTCTGCTGCTCGGTTCGGTGACCGCCCTTCTTGTTGCGCGCTCCATCACCCGGCCGCTCAGGCGGCTGCAACAGGGCATGATGCAACTTGCCGAGGGCTCGCGCACAGGCTTGGTCGGCGATATCGCGCGCCGCGACGAGCTTGGCGACATGGCCCGCGCCACCAACGTGTTCGTCACCGAGATCGGCCGGCGCGAGCAGGCGCTACGGAAATCCAAGGAGCGCGCCGACGCGGCGCTCGCCGAGCTGCAGCAGACACAATCGGATTTGATCCAGGCGGAAAAGCTCGCTTCGCTCGGGCAGCTCGTCGCCGGGGTGGCCCACGAGATCAATACGCCGCTCGGCATTGCGCTTACCACCTCCACGCTTCTCGGCGACGAGTCCAAGCGCTTCGCCGAGGCCGCCGAGAGCGGCAAGCTCCAACGCTCCGCTCTCAAGCGGTTCATGGAGCGGATGACCGAGGGGACGCAGCTTCTGTTCGCCAATCTTACGCGCGCAGCCGATCTGGTACACAGCTTCAAGCAGGTCGCCGCCGATCAGGCGAGCGGCGAGAGGCGCCAGTTCGTCATGGACGATTGGCTTCACGACCTGCTCATCAGCCTCAGCCCGGTACTGCGCAAGACGCGGCATGAGGTAGCCATCGAATGCCCGCCCGACATGCATATGGATACCTACCCCGGCGCGCTCGGACAGGTGATCACCAATCTGCTCACCAACGCGCTGACGCACGCCTACGACGAGGGGGCGGCCGGCCACCTGGAGATCCGCGTCAGCGAGCCTACGGAGCACACGACGCGGATCGTCTTTTCCGATGACGGCAAGGGCATCCCCGAAGAGCACACGGGCAAGGTGTTCGATCCATTCTTCACGACCGGGCGCAGCGCCGGCTCCACTGGCCTCGGCCTCCATATCGTCTACAATCTCGTGACCAGCCGGCTGCACGGGCACATCAGCATCTACAGCAAGGTCGGCAAGGGCACCCGCTTCACCGTCGACATACCCAAGGTCGTCTCGGACGACGCCCGGCCCGAGGGAACGCTGGAGCGTCGCTATCAGCTTGTTGAGGGGGCATAGGATCATGCGGAATGCGATTGCCGGTGTGCTTGCCGGTTGCGTAGCGTTGTCGGCGGCCGCGGCGAGCGGGAAGACGCTCGTCTACTGTTCCGAGGGCAATCCGGAATCGCTCAACCCGCAGACCATGACGACGACGACCGGCATCAGCGCCGGGCGCCTGTTCTTCAACAACCTTGTCGAGTTCGTGCCGGGCTCGACCGAGATCGCGCCATCGCTGGCCGAATCCTGGGATATCTCCGAGGACGGCACCGAATATACGTTCCATCTGCGGCGCGGCGTACGGTTCCATTCGAACGCCGCGTTCGTTCCGAGCCGGCCGATGAGCGCCGACGACGTGGTCTTCTCCCTGGAGCGCCAGTGGCGCGAAGACCATCCGTACCATGATGTCGGCGACTCCACCTATGATTACTTCAAGGACATGGGCATGCCGGAGCTTCTCCAAGCGGTGGAGAAGGTCGACGACCATACCGTGCGCATCCGCCTGTCGCGGCCCGAGGCGCCGTTCCTTGCCGACCTCGCCATGCCGTTCAACGTTGTGCAGTCGGCGGAGTATGCCGAGCAGCTCATGCAGGCGGGGACGCCGGAGAGGTTCGACCGCGAGCCGATCGGCACCGGCCCGTTCGCGTTCGTCTCCTTCCAGCCCGACGTCGCGGTGCGCTACCGCGCCTTCGAGGATCACTGGGCCGGCAGGCAGCCGATCGACAACCTGGTGTTCTCCGTCACGCCCAACCCGGCCGTGCGCCTGACCAAGCTGAAGGCCGGCGAGTGCCATGTCATGGCGTTTCCCAATCCCGGCGACCGCGCCGCGATCGAAGCCGACCCCACGCTCAGGCTGCATGCGCAGGAGGGGTTGAACATCGGCTACCTCGCGATGAACACCTCGCGCCCGCCCTTCCACGATCTGCGGGTCAGGCGCGCCGTCAACCTCGCGATCGACAAGGCGGCGATCATCGAGGCTGTCTATCGCGGCGCCGGCGTCATGGCGAAGAGCGCGATCCCGCCGACCCTGTGGTCTTACAATGACGACATCGAGCCCTATCCCTACGATCCCGCGGCCGCGCAGCAGCTGATGATCGAGGCCGGCCTCGCGGAGGGGTTCGACACCGATCTTTGGTACATCCCGGTCAGCCGGCCCTATAACCCAAACGGCAAGCAGATCGCCGAGCTGATCCAATACGATCTGGCGCGCATCGGCATCCGCGCGACGCTTAAGACCGACGAATGGCCCGTGTACCGCGCCAAGCTGCAGGCGGGCGAGTCCTCCATGGCCCTCTACGGCTGGACCGGGGACAACGGCGACCCCGACAACTTCCTGCACGTCCTGCTGGGCTGCACGGCGGCGCGCCCCGGCGGAAACAACATCGCCAAATGGTGTGATCGCGAATACGACGCCCTCGTCAACGAGGCAAAGCAGACCAGCGACCGGGAGGGGCGCGAGGAGCTCTATCGCCGGGCGCAGGTGATATTTCACGATCAGGCGCCGTGGGTGCCGCTCGCCCACTCGGTGGTGCTCATGGCGACCCGGGCCGACGTCATCGGCTACAAGATGGACCCGCTTGGCCGTCAGCCCTTTGAGGGGGTGGACCTGGCGGATTGAGCCGGCGGGGCGACGAAGCGCCTGACGCACCCGCTCCGCGACTGAACCGTGGCGGGTGTCGCGACGACAAGCCCGCCTGTTGCGGGCGGTTCAGGGGTCGAGCCGTGTCCAACGGGGCGCTATTGTTTTTGCGGCGGCCGGCTATGCTTGGAGGGCTCCCCCCGGTGACACATTCTGCGTTTCGGGCATGAACCAGGATCAAGCGCTGATCCTCGCGATCCTGGCGGCGACGATTGTCGCGTTCATGTCGGGGCGCTGGCGCCACGACATGGTTGCGATCGGCTCGCTGCTGGCGGTCGTGGTCGCCGGGCTTGTTCCCGGCGCGGAGGCCTTCGCCGGATTCGGCCATCCGGCGGTGATCACGGTTGCCGGGGTCCTGGTGCTCAGCCGCGGCCTGCAGAATTCCGGGGCGGTGGACATCCTGGCCCGGCGCGTTCTGCCGCAGTCGGGTGGCCCGGTCGTGACGATCGCAGCGCTGACCGGAGTGGCGGCGGCGCTCTCCGCTTTCATGAACAATGTCGGCGCCCTGGCCATGCTCATGCCGGTCGCCATCCACGTGGCGGCTCGGCAGGGCGTATCGCCCGGCCGGGTGCTGATGCCGGTCTCGTTCGGCTCGATCCTGGGCGGCATGACCACGCTCATCGGAACTCCGCCCAATCTGATCGTGTCCGCATTTCGGGCCGAGGCCGTCGGCCCGAGTTTCCGGATGTTCGATTTCGCCCCGGTCGGGCTCGTCGTGGCAGCGGTTGGCGTCGCCTTCGTCACGCTGATCGGCTGGCGTCTCGTTCCGAGCCGGCAGAGGGCGGGAGCTGAGAGCTTTGAGACCGGCGCCTATCTGACCGAGGCGCGGGTGGTCGAGGGCGGCGCAGCTGACGGCAAGACGCTGCGCGATGTTGAGATCGCGCTGGACGAGGGCGAGGCTCAGGTCGTTGGCCTGATCCGCAACGAGGTTCGCATCATGGCGCCGCATCCGCTCCGCAAGGTGCGGGGAGGGGACATTCTGGTGCTCGAGGCGGAGCCGCCGGCGCTTGCAGCGGCGTTGACCAACCTCGATCTGAAGCTGGAGGAGGCGCTCCCGGCGGCTGCGGAGGAGCCCGAAGCCGAAGCGACCGGCGCGGAGACAGCGGAGCCGACCGCGCTCGCCGCGGAGGAGGAGCCGGATGCCGCGAAAGCCGCTGCGAATGCCGAGAATGATGAGGCGAGGAAGGAGCAGCCTTCCGAAGACCTCGTGCTGATGGAGCTCGCAGTTCTGCCCGGCTCTGCGCTGGCCGGTCGATCCGCCAGCGACGTCGGCATGCGCCGGCGCTATGCCGTCAATCTCCTTGCAGTCTCCCGCCAGGGCAGTCGCTCGCTATCCAGGCTGCGGACGCTCCCGATCAAGGAGGGCGACGTGCTTCTTATGCAGGGCGCGCCGGAAGGCGTGCTCGACTTCGCCGCCCAGTTTGGTTGTGTTCCGCTGGCGGAGCGGCTGCTGCGGCTGCCTGACCGGCGCCAGGCACTGACTGCCACGGCAATCATGGCCGCCGCGGTCGGCGGGGCAGCCTTTGGTCTGCTTCCCGCGGCCGTCAGCTTCGCCGCGGGGGTGCTCGCCTGCATGCTGTTCCGCGTGGTCCCCCCGCGCAGCGTCTACGACGCCATTGACTGGCCGGTGATCGTGCTGCTCGGGGCGCTCATTCCAGTGGCCGGTGCGATGGCGACGACCGGCGCCGCCGAAATCGTTGCACGCCTGCTGCTGGACTGGGTCGCGCAGGGACACGCCGTCGTCGGGCTGACGGTGATCCTTCTCGTCACCATGACGCTTTCCGATTTCATGAACAACGCCGCTACGGCGGCGGTCATGTGCCCCATCGCGATTGGAGTCGCCGCGCAGCTTGGCGTCAACCCCGATGCCTTCCTCATGGCGGTGGCTGTCGGCGCCTCTTGCGCCTTCCTGACCCCTATCGGCCACCAGAACAACACGCTGATCCTGGGACCGGGCGGCTTCCGCTTCGGCGACTACTGGCGCCTCGGCCTGCCGCTCGAGATCATCGTTGTGGCGACCGCCGTTCCAATGATTCTTCTGGTCTGGCCACTCTGACGGAGGGCCGGTCTCCGTAGCTGATGGGATCGAACGGGCTTCGCTGTCCGGGAACTCACGCCGCCTTGGGGGCGCGGCGTCGCTCGCGCGGTGGCCGTGCATAGTAGGCGCGCTTCGCCTCGTACATTCTCGCGTCGGCCCGTTTCGCCACCGATTCCAGGCGCTCGCCCGGCTCGCCCGTGGCTGCGCCCAGCGACAGCGTGATGGGCATCGCCGAATAGAACTGGTTGTTGAGCTCGACGAGCTTCGCGATCGTCGCCATGACCGTCTCCGCCTCCTTCTCGTCGGCGTTCGGAAGAAGTACGGCGAACTCGTCGCCGCCGATGCGCGACGCGCTGGCGGGCCGGTCCACCGCCTCGTTCAGCACCTCGCCGGTGCGCCGCAGGAGCGCGTCGCCCGCGGCATGCCCGAGCTGATCGTTTACCGCCTTCAGCTCGTTCAGGTCCACTATGATGACGGAGACCGGGAAGGAGGTCCGCCGCTCCAGCCGGCTCATCTCCTCCACGTAGAAGCTGCGGTTGTAGAGCTTGGTCAGCACGTCGTGCTGCCCCAGGAACTCCAGGTACGCCTCGGCTTTCTTGCGCGCGGTAATGTCGGTCAGCGCCACCTGCACCAGGGACCAGTCGTGCTCGTGGCCGGGCAGCACCGAGAACTGCAGGTGCACGTAGAGCGCGCTTCCGTCGAGCGCGTAATTGACCACTTCCCGCTGCTGAAAGAGCTTGCCGTCCCACAAGTCGATTAGCTGCTCGCGGAAATGCTGCTGCATCTCGTCGCGGAAAACGTCGGAGATGCGGTGTAGGAGCGTCTGCTTGTCCGGTGCGGCGAACATGTCCAGCGTATGGCGGTTGACGTCGAGCACGCGGATCTCGCTCATGCAGCGCTCCACGAATTCCGGGTGCACGTCGGTGAAGATGCGGAAGTCCGTGATGCCGCGCGCCCGTACTTCCTCCAGGAGCAGCTTGACGCGGCTGAAGTCCTCCACCCACAGCGAGACCGGCGAATGCTCGAAGAGCCCGCGCGCATATTGCTCGCTGCCGGCTAGACGACGCCTGGCGCTTTCGCGCTCGGTGACGTCGAGCGTGGCGACCAGCACGCGCTCCCAGCTCTCCTCGTAGCCGGGCAGGATGGCTCCCTTCAGCACGATATCGAGCCGCCGGCCCGAGAGCGTGTAGTTGAAGGTATTGGAGAGGAACTCGCGCCGGCCCTCCCACAACTGCACCAGCTCCTCGCCATGCGTCTTCAGCATGTCGTCGCGGAACACCTTGTCGAGGTTGCCGACCAGATGCGCAAGGTCGTCGGCCTCGAAGAGTTCCAGCGTTCGGCGATTGACCCTGACGACGCCGATGCGCTCGGCGCATTTCTTCGCGCGGCTTGGATCGTCCCGCAAGTATTGGCCGAGGTCGCTCACGCCCGCGCGGCGCCATTCCTCGAACAGCGCCTTGACCCCCGTATAGTCCTCGATCCAAAGCGACACGGGGGCAAGATCGAACATCTGCGCATCGTCGCTTTGTCCCTCGGCCTCGGAAGCGGAACGGTATCTATTCGGCATGGAGTTCTTGCCCTTCCAATGGGCGCGCAGCTTGGCCGCAGCCGGTTAAGAAGAGACAAACGCGGTGTCCACGGGGGCTGGGCGCCTTCGCATTCGCTGAGATTGGCGGGCTTGCCGGCTGGGCTGATCGGGGCTTAGCTGTCTCCCGCACCGCGGATCGACACCGGCTCAGGCATGAAGCCCACCAACTCCGTCTACACCGGCCTGCCGACGACCATCTTCGAGGAGATGAGCCGGCTGGCGATCGCCCATCAGGCGGTGAATCTCGGCCAGGGCTTTCCCGACGTCGACGGGCCGGAGGACATCCGCCGCAAGGCGGCCGAGGCGCTGATCGAAGGCCCTAACCAGTATCCGCCGATGATGGGCGTGATGGCGCTCCGCGAGGCTGTGGCGGAGAACTGGCGGCGCTTCCATGGCCTCAGCGTCGATCCGGCGCGCGAGGTGCTCGTCACCTCCGGCGCAACGGAGGCGCTCTCCGACGCCATCAACGCGCTCGTCGAGCCTGGCGACGAGGTGGTGCTGATCGAGCCGCTCTACGATTGCTATCTGCCGCTCGTGAAGCGG
>CAZARE010000311.1:0-8000 GCA_964487455.1 uncultured Propylenella sp. | reverse complement strand
CCCGACCTCGTCCTGATCGCTCCCGGCGGCAAGGTGACCATGTTCGCCGCCATCCTCATGTTCGGCGAGCCTGGCGCCGACATCCTCTATCCGGACCCAGGCTTTCCGATTTATCGCTCGATGATCGAGTTCACGGGCGCGCGCCCCGTGCCGGTGCCGATGCGCGAGGAGAACGGCTTCGCGTTCTCAGCCGAGGAGACGCTGTCGCTCATCACGCGGGAGACGCGGCTCCTCATCGTCAACTCGCCGGCGAACCCGACCGGCGGCGTCACGCCACGCGCCGAGATCGAGAAGCTGGTGGAAGGACTTCAGCGCTGGCCGGACGTCGCCCTCCTGTCCGACGAGATCTACGACCGGATGACCTATGACGGCGAGGAGCACGTTTCGCTTCTCACGTTCCCGGAGATGCGTGACCGTCTCATTCTCTTAAACGGCTTCTCCAAGACCTGGGCGATGACCGGCTGGCGGCTCGGCTGGTCGATCTGGCCTCAGAGCCTTTTCGACAAGGTGCGCAAGCTGGCTGTGAATTGCTGGTCATGCGTGAACGCGCCAGCACAGCATGCCGGGATCGCGGCGATCGACGGGCCGCAGGACGACGCCGAGCGCATGGTCGCCGCCTTCGACAAGCGGCGCAGGCTCGTCATCGACCTCCTCAACGCCTTGCCGGGGGTCTCGTGCGTGGTGCCGAAGGGCGCCTTCTACGCGTTTCCCAACGTCTCGGGAACCGGCTGGCCGGCAAAGCCGCTGGCCAACGCGCTCCTGGAGGAGGCCGGCGTGGCGCTGATCGGGGGGCCTGACTTCGGCGTGCACGGAGAAGGCTTTGTCCGCGTCTCCTATGCCAATTCGGAGGAGAACATCAGCCGCGCGATCGAGCGGATCGGGGAGTTCCTGGCGGCGGAGAACAGGACGGCGAGCCAGAAGGTCGGCTGAGCCGCGGCGCGCAGAAACCCCGCGCACGAAACAATGACCGGGCCCGGCGCAACCAATTTTGCGCCGCCGTGAAATGAAAGTCGCCATTCCGGCGTGCTAGAGCGCCCGCATCAGGCAAACACCAAGACTGGATGCAGCCATGCTGAGAATGACCGTCACCGTCCTGGCCGCGCTTCTGGCCGGCACATCGATCGCCGCGCCCCGGCCGTCAACCTTGAACATGACGTGCGCCGAGGCGGCGGCGACGGTCGCGTCGCGGGGCGCGGTGGTGCTGCGGACCGCCCCTCACCTTCTCGACCGCTACGTCCTCCACACCGGGTTCTGCATGCGCGACGAATACGCCAAGAACGCCACGGTTCCCACACTCGATGTCCAGTACTGCGCCATCGGCTACACGTGCGAACAACGGCATGGCTATAGCCCCGGCCGCTGACCGCCGGCGTGTCGGCGGTCAGACGCATCCCGGCCGGGCTTAGCCCCGCTATCCCCGTATTCCACCTAGGACGATATTCCGGCTCTCGACGGCCGCGATGTTTTCGACGAGCATACGAACCGTGAGAGGGCAGTCGGTTCGACAAGGGCAAGCCGAACAACACGTCTGGATCTCTCGCCCGCGCCGGTTCTCCTCGGAGGAGCGGAATGCCTCGCGGGTCGCTTGGAGGCCGCGCGGCGCAGCAATGCGATGTGCGGCGCCAGGTGGGCCGATGCTCCATGAACGGCGGCCAAACCGTTCGATGGGCCGGCTGGTCCGCAAGGACCGGTCGGAGCCTGGGACTTCAGCGCTGAGGCGCTCAGGTTCAGACCCAGGCGATGCGGCGGCGCGCTGAAAGGCGTGGAGCCACAGAACCAGGGCTGATAGGGAGGCGTCGGTTGGCTCGTCCAAGCGGCGCCTTTCCTATTTTCGGCGGCTGCGCCCGAGCCGCTTCTCGACCCGTCGAACAAGCCCCTGCGCGTCGAACGGCGCCCTCACCTTGGCGTCGTTGTCGAAGAAGACGAAGACATCGCGGCCGGCCCGCCTCGGCGCCGACCGAGCGGCAATCCGCTGCCCGTCTTTCGGCTCCCCTCCGGTGGCCCAGGTGACAGCACGATCCGCCCATTGGCCAAGTTCTCGACTGCAGTAGCCGCTCACGTAGAGCTCTCTCGAGCCGTGCAGCCGGCAATAGACGAAGTCGGAGGTGACATCCATTAGCCGCGGCCATTCAACGCTGTCGGCGCAAACGAGGGCCACGCTGTGCCTGCGCAGAAGCGCCAGGAATCCCGGATTCACAAAGCTTGCATGCCGGACCTCGACGGCGTGTCGGAGCCGCATGTTAGCCTTCGGCGTCACGACGGCGCGCCCGGTTACGCGGCCGTCGTGACGGCGCGCCAAGCGGCCGGCGCCGTCCGTGTCGTACGGCAGTAGCGCAAGGAAGCGGTCCAGCCGCTCCGGATCGAAATGAACGCTGGGCGGAAGCTGCCAGAGAATAGGACCGAGCTTGTTCCCTAGAAGAAAGAGGCCCTGCGCGAAGAAGTTGGCCAGCGCCGCCTCGACGTCGTTGAGCTTCTTGTAGTGCGTGATGTAGCGCGAGCCCTTTAGCGCGAACAGAAAGTCCGCTGGCACGTCCGCGGCCCAGGCATCGAAGGATTCCGGCCGCTGCAGCGAGTAGAAGGTGCCGTTGATCTCGACCGCCCCGAAGGTCTCTCCGATAAAGGCGAGTTCGCGGCGCTGCGGCAGCCCGGGAGGGTAGAAGACCCCCCGCCAAGGCTTGTAGCGCCACCCCGAGACCCCGATGCGTATGTCAGCGTGCCTAGCCATTGGAAAGTCCCGCACGTCCTACCGATTTCGGAGCAGAAGTCCGCACGCGCCGGCCCGCGTGCCGCCGGGTCGCCTCATTCACCAGCGATTGTAGCCGTGCGGAACCGCAGCCGAGCGCCCGAATTGATTTCGGCGGCCGGGCGCCCAAATAAAGACAAGAGGGAGGCAAATGCATCGGCTCTTCGTCATCTCCAACCGGGTTGGACCGCTGAGCGACGAAGGCAAAGCGGGTGGGCTCGCCGTCGGCCTGGCGGATGGGCTACGGCAGCGCGGCGGCGTCTGGTTCGGCTGGTCCGGAGAGACCAGCGAGGACGGTACCCACGGCCCGCTGCGCATCGAGACGGAAGGCAAGGTCCAGCTCGCCACCATCGATATGACCGAAGCCGACCTCGATGCGTTCTACCGCGGCTTCGCCAACCAGGCGCTATGGCCCGTATTCCACTACCGCATCGACCTGGCTACCTACGATCGCCGTCACGCCGAAGCTTATGAGCGGATCAACGATCGGTTCGGCAGCCGATTGACGCCGCTCCTCGAGCCGGGCGACCTCGTCTGGGTCCATGATTACCATTTCATTCCGCTAGGGGAGAGGATTCGGGCGGGCGGCTTCACCGGCGCCATCGGCTTCTTCCTGCACGTCCCCTTCCCGCCGCCGGAAGTCATCACTGCGCTGCCGCACGCGCACCTTCTCGTGCGCTCCATGCTCTCCTACGATGTCGTCGGCTTCCAAACCAAGATCGACCGCGACAACTTCGCCCGCTTTCTGACCACCGAATTCAACGGCAGCGAGATCGGCGGCGGCTGGATCGAGGCTGCCGGCCGCAAGGTGCTAGCCGGCGTGTTTCCCATCGGCATCGACACGGAGCGCTTCGCCGGCTTCGCCGCCACCGTCGAGGCGAAACGGCGCTATGACCAGCTCCGTTCGGTGCTGCGTGACCGCAAGCAGGTCATCGGCGTCGATCGGCTCGACTACTCGAAGGGCATCCCCGTGCGCCTGCGGGCGTTTGAGCGCCTTCTCGAGGACTATCCCGAGAACCGCAACAAGGTGAGCTTCTTGCAGGTGGCGCCGATCTCGCGCGGAGACGTGGAGGCCTACGCGGAGCTGCGCCGCGAGCTCGAAGAGCTCGCCGGCCACATCAACGGCATCCACGGCCGGCTCGACTGGACGCCCGTCAGGATCATGACGCGCGGGTTTGCGCGCAAAGGCCTCGCCGGGCTCTATCGGGCGAGCCACGTGGCGCTGATCACGCCGCTGCGCGACGGCATGAACCTGGTCGCCAAGGAGTACGTGGCCGCACAGGACCCAGAGGACCCGGGAGTCCTGGTGCTGTCGCGCTTTGCCGGCGCCGCCGCCGAGATGCACGAGGCGCTCATCGTCAACCCGTACGACCTCGCCGAGGTGGCGGAAGTGCTTCAGCGCGCTCTGCGAATGCCGCTCGCCGAGCGCAAGCGGCGGTGGAAGGCGCTGAACGAGACGATCCGCAAGGGAACTGCGCGCAATTGGGCCGAGTCTTTCCTGTCAACGCTCGAGCAGGCGACCGCTCGCCGCTCCGCGAACGGAGAGGCGGGCAGGGACCCGCAGGCCGATGCCGTTGAGATGCCCGCTCTCGCGCCGGCGGAGACCGCGCCCGCCCGCAAGAGAAGCGCCGCCTCCCCCCGCACGCGCGCCCTCAATTAGACCCGCTCGCGATAAACCCCGCTTTTCGATCGCCGCCTGGGCTCGTAGCCTCCCCTCCGAGGGAAGCACGATGGCAAAGTCCGAGCTCAGCGGCCTGCGGATGCGGCTGGTGTTGCGCCATGGGGCGGCGCTCGGCCCGGGCAAGATCGACTTGCTCGAGGCCATCGCCGAGACCGGCTCCATCCGCGCCGCCGGCGCGCGCTTCAAGATGAGCTACCGGCGCGCCTGGGGGCTTGTCGCGGAGCTCAACGACATGTTCGCCAAGCCTCTCGTCGTCGCCGAGACGGGCGGACGCGGCGGCGGCGGAGCCGCGCTCACGCCGCTCGGCCGCGAGGTCGTCAGTCGCTTTCGCGCCATGGAGGCTGCCTCCTGGTCGGCGATAGAGACCGATTTCCGACGCCTCCGCAGGCAGCTCAGGAAAGCCCCGCCGGACGCGTCTTGACAATGCGCTGTTTCTAAATGCGTTATTTCTCATGGGGAATAACGGAGAGTTGAATGGCTGTCCTCTCGCGGCATCTTCTTTCCACCACCCGGCGATTGCTCATTACGGTGCTGATCGGCGCAAGCGTTCTGCTCGGCGCCGCCAAGGCGATGGACACGCCCACCGTGGCGGCGGCCTCCGACCTCCAGTTCGCCCTCGCGGAGGCGGCCGCGGCGTTCACCGAGGAGACCGGACGCACAGTGAAGCTCGCCTTCGGCTCGTCGGGGAACTTCTTCCGGCAGATCATGCAGGGCGCGCCGTTCGAGATGTTCCTGTCCGCGGATGAGACGTTCGTCACGGATCTTGCGTCCGCCGGCTTGACCGAAGACGACGGCGACCTCTATGCAATCGGGCGCATCGCCATCATGGTTCCCCACGGTTCCGGGCTCAAAGCCAACGGGACGCTTGAGGATCTCGCTTCCGCGTTGCGGGAGGGGCGCGTCGGAAAATTTGCCATCGCCAACCCGGAACACGCCCCCTACGGCCGAGGCGCCGAGGAGGCGCTCCGCCACGCCGGCCTCTGGGAGGACATCCGCGACAAGCTGATCCTCGGCGAGAACGTCTCGCAGGCGGCGCAGTTCGCCACCTCGGGAAGCGCCGACGGGGGCATCATCGCCTATTCCCTGGCGCTCTCTCCCAACGTGTCGAGGCTCGGCGAGCACGCGCTCATTTCGGAGGAGTGGCACCGGCCTCTCCGCCAGCGCATGGCGCTGATGAAGGGCGCCGGCGAGACCGCACGCTCGTTCTATCGCTTCCTCCTGTCCCAGACCGGCAAGGCGATCCTCGGCCGCTACGGCTTTGCGGCGCCGAGAGAAGACGCGTAGCGCCCCGATGGACTGGCCCGCCCTTTGGCTTTCCCTCCAGCTCGGCGCCGGCACCGTCATCGTCCTCATTCCTCTCGCCCTCGCGTTCGGCCGCTGGCTGGCGGTGACCCGAATGCGCGGCCGAAGCTTCATCGAGGCGGCGACGGCGCTGCCGCTCGTGCTGCCGCCCACCGTCGTCGGCTTCTATCTCCTTGTCACCTTCGGACAGGGAAGCTGGGTCGGTCAGCTCTGGCGGAGCCTTTTCGGCGAAGGTCTGGTCTTCACCTTCGAGGGCCTGCTCATCGCGTCGCTGCTCGTCAACATCCCGTTCGCGGTGCAGCCGATCCAGCGCGCCTTCCAGGCGATCGAGCCCGAGCTGCGCGAGGCCGCGGCGAGCTGCGGCATGTCGTGGTGGCGGGCGCTGTGGCGGGTCGAGCTGCCGCTCGCCTGGCCGGGGATCCTCACCGCCATAGTGCTCACCTTCGCTCATACGCTCGGCGAATTCGGTGTGGTGCTCATGGTCGGCGGCAACATTCCGGGAGAAACGCGGACGATCGCCATCGCGATCTACGACCGCGTGCAGGCTTTCGACGACCTCGCCGCCGCGCGGATGTCCGCGGTGCTGCTCCTGATTTCGCTCGCCGCCATCGCGCTGAGCTACGGCCTGACCCAGCGGATCGGAAGGCGCCGTGGCTGATCGGGCGGCATCCGCCTTCGGGCTGAGCGTGCGGCTCCGACAGCGGACGCCGATCCCGCTCGACGTGTCGCTCGACGTCGAGCCTGGCGAGGTTCTGGCGCTGGTCGGTCCCTCCGGCAGCGGCAAGTCCACGACACTGCGGGCGATCGCCGGGTTCTACGGAGTCGGCGAGGGATCGATCGTCTGCGGCGACGAGGTGTGGTTCGATTCGGCGCGAGGCGGGAACCGAGCGGCGCGCGACCGACGGGTCGGCCTCGTTTTCCAGTCCTACGCCTTGTTCCCGCATCTGACCGCCCTCCAGAACGTCATGGAAGCGCTGGGAGACCGGCCGAAGCGCCTGCGCGACGCGGAGGCGCGGGCGCACTTGGCCCGCGTCCGTCTCGAGGGCCTCGAAGATCGCCGCCCGTCCGAGCTCTCCGGCGGTCAGCAGCAGCGGGTCGCGGTGGCGCGGGCGCTGGCGCGACGGCCGTTGGCGCTTCTGCTCGATGAGCCGTTCTCTGCCGTCGACCGCATGACCCGCTACCGCCTGCAGCGGGAGCTGGCCGAGCTGCGGCGCGACCTCTCCATGCCCGTCGTCCTCGTCACCCATGACCTGGAGGAAGCGGCGCGGCTGGCCGACCGCATCGCCGTGATGCATCGCGGTAGAGTGCTGCAGTCAGGCGGCGTCGGCGAGGTCATGAGCCGCCCCGCTTCGCCGGAAGTCGCCCGGCTGGTCGGCATCCGCAACATCTTCGCAGGCGTGGTGCAGAGCGACGCCACCGCGCCGGAACACCTCTTTATCGGCTGGCGCGGCTATCGTCTGGAAACGACCGTGAGCGGAGGCTTTCAGCCGGGAGCCCGGGTGAGCTGGTGCATTCCCTCCGACAGCATCATCGTCCACCGCCGTGATCGCCCATCGCGCGGAGAGCACGAGAATCCCGTGCACGGCGAGGTTCGGGAAATGTTGCGCCTGGGCGAGACCAGCGAGCTGATTGTCGCAATCGGGCCGGAGGACGACTACCCGCTCCACTGCTCGATCCCCACCCACGTGGCCCGCCGCAACGGCATCGAGCCCGGAGTGACGATCGGCGCGTCGCTGAAGGCCGACGCGATCCAGCTGATGCATGAAGAGCCCGGCGACCCGCCGGGAGAAGAGGCGCCAGCGCCATAGCCCTCCCTCCCCTCTGCGCAAGCCTTCGCTGCAATCGTCACGCCTGTGTTATGCTCCGCTCATGAAGGCTGACGGCTTTACGCTTTTCGAGACGGCGATCGGCGCATGCGGCATCGCCTGGAGCAAGCGCGGCGTCGTCGGCGTGCAGCTGCCGGAAGCAAGCGAGCCGAAGACCCGCGCGCGGATGAACCGGCGGTTTCCCGAGGCATTTGAAGGAGCACCGCCGCCACGCGTAGAGCGCGCCATCGACGCCATCGGCGCACTGCTCGCAGGCGAGCCGAGCGACCTCTCGGATGTTGCGCTCGACCTGGCGGGCGTGGCGGATTTCGAACGCAGCGTTTACGACGTTGCCCGCGCCATCCCGCCCGGCGAGACGCTGACCTACGGCGAGATCGCCGAGCGGCTCGGCGATCGCCGCGCCGCGCGCGACGTCGGCCAGGCGCTCGGGCAGAACCCCTTTCCGATC
>CAZARE010000310.1:0-4598 GCA_964487455.1 uncultured Propylenella sp. | reverse complement strand
CGTGCGGCCGATCTTGATGATGGAGCGGAAGGACTGGGCCTTGTCGTTCAGCGCGTTTCTCAGCTTGGCGAGCGCCGGCAGCAGACGATGGTCGATCTCCTCCGCGCAGGCGATGTGCATGGCCGTGGGATAGGTGTCGTTTGACGACTGGCTCATGTTGACGTGGTCGTTGGGATGCACCGGCGTCTTGGAACCCAGCTCGCCGCCGAGCAAGTCGATAGCGCGGTTGGCGATCACCTCGTTGGCGTTCATGTTCGACTGCGTGCCGGAGCCCGTCTGCCAGACGACCAGCGGGAAGTGCTGGTCGAGCTTGCCCTCCGCCACCTCCTGCGCAGCCTGCACGATCGCCTCGCCGATCTTCCGGTCGAGCTTGCCGAGGTCCATGTTCACTTCGGCGGCGGCGCGCTTGATCAGGCCGAGCGCACGGACGATGGGCGCCGGCTGCCGCTCCCAGCCGATCGGAAAGTTCTCGAGCGACCGCTCGGTCTGCGCGCCCCAGTACTTGTCCGCCGGAACCTCGATGGGGCCGAACGAATCGGTCTCGGTGCGCGTCTTGCTCATACCGGCCCGTGGTTTCCTCGGGCCGTTCAACCGTTCTTCTTGCGGAAGGCGTCGAGCGAGACGACGTCGGCGTTTCCCTCGGCGGCAGAAGGCTTCTTGGGCTCCTCGGCCTGACCCGCGACCTCCTTGGCCGGGGCGGGGACGATCTCGACTCCGGCGGCCTGCGGCGCCACTTCCTCCGCACGCACGTCGAACTTCACCTGGAAATGCACGTGGGGGTCCACGAAGCTCTTGATGGCGCGGAAGGGCACAACGAGCCGCTCCGAAACGCCCTTGAAGGAAAGGCCGACCTCGAAAGAGGAATCGGTGACGGTGAGATCCCAGAACTGATGCTGCAGCACCACCGTCATCTCGGCCGGGTATTCCTCCTTCAGCCGCGAGGAGATGCGCACGCCGGGGGCGCGCGTATCGAAAGTGACGTAAAAGTGATGATCGCCGGGAAGGCCCGCTTGCGCGACCTCTCCCAGCACCTTCTTCACCAGGCCGAGCAGCGCCTCCTGGTAAAGGACATCGTAGCGGATCAGATCGTCAGCCATTGATCCGAAACTAGATGGGCGCCTCGGCGCTTGCAACAAAGACGCTGGCAACAAGTGGGAAGAGTGGAGGCTTCTGTTGCCAGGTGCCTCCGGACCCCGCCTGGGAGGGCTAACCCCCAGGGCTTGAATCGAAGCAGTCAGGCTGCGTTACGCAGCGAGACGAGCCTCAGCATAGTTGTCATTCGCAACTATTGTGTCGGCCCGATAACGGTGGAACCATGCCGGGCGAAAGCACGAGCCTTTACACCCTCGTCGATCCTGTTTCGCCCCCATCATCAGCCGCCTTGGCAGCGGTTCATGGTGGAGGCGCCGGGTACCGCCCCCGGGTCCGATAGGCTTATTGCGCTCAGCGTTTATCGCCATAGCCGGGTAGCCCCGGCAGGAAGAGATATAAGGAGTGGCGGTTAAGCAATCAACTCGAGGCGCCGGCGCCCCGGGGCCCGGCTGACTGTGAACAATCCGGCGGGGACACGGGACTTTCGCCGGAATCGCACTAGATTAGGGCGATGCGCCAATACCTCGACCTCCTCGAGCGGGCACTGATGCACGGCGTCGAGAAACCCGACCGCACCGGAACCGGCACGCTGTCGGTCTTCGGTCATCAGATGCGCTTCGACCTCGCCGACGGCTTCCCGCTGCTCACCACGAAGAAGCTGCACCTGAAATCGGTCATCCACGAGCTTCTTTGGTTCCTCGCCGGCGATACAAACGTCCGCTACCTGAACCAGAACGGGGTCCGAATCTGGGACGAGTGGGCGAACCGGGACGGCGATCTGGGGCCCGTCTACGGCAAGCAATGGCGGTCCTGGGCCGCCCCCGACGGACGGTCCATCGACCAGATATCCGGAGTGATCGCCGCCATCCGCACCCATCCCGATTCGCGCCGGCTCGTGGTCAGCGCCTGGAATCCGGCGGACGTCGACAAGATGGCGCTGCCGCCCTGCCACTGCCTCTTCCAGTTCTACGTGGCCAAGGGGCGGCTCTCCTGCCAGCTCTACCAGCGCTCGGGCGACATCTTCCTCGGCGTGCCGTTCAACATCGCCTCCTACGCGCTTTTGACCATGATGGTGGCGCGGGTCACCGAGCTGGAGCCGGGCGAATTCGTCCACACCTTCGGCGACGCGCACCTCTATTCCAATCACCTGGAGCAGGCGCGCGAGCAGCTGAAGCGCGCCCCGCGGCCGTTGCCGACGATGCGCATCAACCCCGAGGTCCATTCGATCTTCGACTTCGTCTACGCCGACTTCGAGCTGCTCGGCTACGACCCGCACCCGCACATCAAGGCGAAGGTGGCGGTGTGAGGCCGGCGGCCCTGCCGGCGCCGACCCAATGAACCAAGTGACAAAGCAGCCGCTCGTTCTCGTCGTGGCGATGGCCGAGAACGGCGTGATCGGAGCCAAGGGCATGTTGCCCTGGCGGGTGCGGGCCGACCTCAGGAAGTTCCGTGCCCTCACCATGGGCAAGCCGATGGTCATGGGACGCAAGACCTTCGAGTCGATCGGCCGCCCACTCGACGGCCGCGACAACATCGTGGTGTCGCGGCAGCGGGACTTTCGGCCCGACGGCGCGATTGTAGCGCCGAGCTTCGAAGCGGCACTCGCCATCGCCGACGAGCGCGCCGCCGCCCGCGGCGCCGAGGAGATTTGCGTCATCGGAGGCGGCGATGTTTTCGCCGCGGCGCTCCCCCTGGCCAGCCGTCTCCATGTGACGCATGTCGCCGCCTCCCCAAAAGGTGATATAATGTTTCCTAACGTCCAATGGGACGAATGGGCGGAGGTCAGCCGCGACCCTCTGCCTGCGAGCGATGGCGATACCGCGCCAGCCGTGTATGTCGTCTACGAGCGGCGAGGCTGAGGCGCCGGTTACCTTGCCGATCGGTAACGTTGCCAGTGTCGGCGGGCCTCCTCTATAACCCGCGCAACACTGCGGGAAAGCCCGCGGCCGGGAAGGAGAGCGAATGCCCTGGAACAATAATGGCGGGGGCGGATGGAAAGGTGGCGGCGGCCCATGGGGCACCGGACCGCAACAGCGCGGGCCGCAGCCGCCGGACCTGGAGGAGCTGCTGAAGCGCAGCCAAGACCGGCTCCGCAGCGTCCTGCCGTCGGGCGGACGCGGTAATTTCTCCATCGCGATTCTGATCGTGGCGGCACTGGCGGTCCTCTGGCTGTTCCAGAGCATCTACACCGTGCAGCCGGATGAGCTCGGCCAAGAGCTGGTCTTCGGCAAGCCGAAGGAGGAGGTTTCCACGCAGGGGCTGCATTTCCATTTCTGGCCGGTGGAGACGGTCGAGAAGGTCTCCACCCGCGTGCAGCGCGATCTCCTCACCGCGGTAGGAGGCCAGCGCACGGTTGGCGACAGCAACCTCATGCTCTCCGCCGACCAGAACATCGTGGAGATCGACTTCTCCGTGCTGTGGCGCGTCGCACAGCCGAAGGACTTCCTCTTCAACGTCGCGGAACCGGACGAGCTTCTGCGCCGCGTGGCCGAGAGCGCCATGCGAGAGCTCGTCGGCCGCTCCACTGCGGAGGCAGTGCGGACCGAGCGCCGCGCCGACGTGGAAGAGGGCGTGCGCTCTCTCCTGCAGACCACGCTCGACGCGTATCAGGCCGGCATCTCCGTGGTGGGCGTGCAGCTCGAGCGCGCCGACCCGCCGACCGAGGTGGTCGACGCCTTCGAGGAAGTGCAGCGGGCGCAGCAGGATCTGAACCGCTTTCAGCTTGAGGCGGAAGCCTACGCCAATTCGCGCCTCGGCGAAGCGCGCGGTCAGGCGGCGCAGATCACCGAGGCTGCCCTTGGTTACAGGGAACAGGTGGTGGCAGGCGCCGAAGGCGAGTCGCAGCGCTTCATCTCAGTTCTTGAGGAATACGAGCAGGCCGAGGATGTAACGCGCAAGCGCATCTTCCTCGAGACGATCGAACGCGTGTTCGCCGATTCCAACAAGATCATCATGGACGATTCAGCCGGCTCGGGGGTCGTTCCGTATCTGCCGCTCGACCAGCTGATGCGCGACCGGGCTCCCGGAGCCCGAACGACGACGAATTCGGGCGCGCCGCGCCAGGCACAGGAGGGCGGCCAATGAGACGCGCTACAGGTGTTATCGCCGGTCTCGCCGTCGTGGCGGTGCTGCTTGTCTATTCCACCATCTTCATCGTTAACGAGCGCCAGCAGGCGATCGTCCTCAGGTTCGGCGAGATCAACCAGATCATCCGCGAGCCCGGCATCTATTTCAAGATTCCGACCAACTTCGTGGACAGTGTGCAGATCATCGAGGACCGGCTGCTCAGCTTCGAGCTTGAGGACCTGCGTGTGCAGGTGCGCGACGGACGGCGCTACATCGTATCCGCGTTCCTCGTCTTCAAGATCATCGATCCGCGCGAATTCCGCGAGAACGTCTCGGGCAACCTGGATATCGCGCGCGAGAACATGCGCACGCGGCTCGACGCGGCGCTCCGCCGCGTCTACGGCGGACGCAGCTTCGAAGCGGCCCTTTCGGAGCAACGC
>CAZARE010000309.1:0-7990 GCA_964487455.1 uncultured Propylenella sp. | reverse complement strand
GCCGTTTCTCGTGGTCCGCCGTGTCGTATCCGGTCTCAGGGCGCGCGAGATCACGATCCTGCCGGCGCTGGTCGGCGTGATCATCGCGGGGATGTGGAGCGTTTGCGCCGGGATTTTCTACGTCAGCCTGATGATCAGCGCCTGACAGGCAGCCGCGCGCTGGAACGCGCGGCGCCAGCGTCCGCATCAACGTCAGTCGGAATCGCGCGGCCTCTCTATTGGCGCGGCGTCGCGGTGCTCGGCGTGGTCCAGCGGGGATCGCCGACCGAAACCCAGCGGTTCGGGTTGACGACCGATTGTCGCTTCACGAAGCGATAGGCGGTTTCGTGCCAAGGCAACACCGCGTCGGTCTTGTTGTCGAGCACGAAGTCGCCGCCGCCGGTGCGCGCCAGAAGCACGGCGTGCCCGTCGCCGACCTCATCGAAAACCACCGTCACCAGGAGAGTCCCCGAAGACCAGCCGCGCTCGATCAGCCATTTGCGCTTGAGCAGGACGTAGTCCTCGCAGTCTCCGTACTCGTCCGGCAGCGTCCACACCTCGTCGGCACCGTAGAGCTCAAGGTCCGTGGCCGGCGCGATGAAATGGTTGACGAGGGTGTTGACCTCATTGAGGTCGCGCCAGCGCCACGTCGAAAGGGGCTCGGGGTTGGCCGAGCCGGTCGCGAGGCACTCATCCGGGAAGTTCCGGCAGAAATCGACGTAGCCGACAGGCGGATTGGTCCACCCGTTGATCTTCATCTTCAGGCTGTCGGGCCCGATCGGATGCGCCCCGGCAACCCCCAGCCCGAATACAACAAAGCCGGCCAACAGGGGCCGGCATATACGCGCGAACATTCTTATCGCCCCCCATTTTGGCGGGACCATAGCAGAATTCGCTTGCGCTTGCGCTAAAAGTTTAGATCAACGTTTGATGAACGGCTCGGGGTGGGGGCAGGGCAAGGCCGCCGCGAAGCCTCAGAAATAGTCCTTCTCGATTGCCTGCTCGATCGCGGTGTCCGACATGAGGCGCATGAACTCGATGCCGATGCCGTCGTCGAAGTGGCGCACGATGCGGGCGCCGAGCCGGCCGAGGCGAACTGGCGAGCCGATGGGCGGCCTGAGATTTGTCGAGATGGCCGCGCCCGACAGGGACATGTCGATAACGCGCACGGAGTGAGAGCTGCCGTCGGAGAGGACGATGCTCGTCTCGCTGCGCTTCGGTGTCCGCCTGAGATGGCGGCGGTCCTCGTCGAGGCTAAGGACATGGCGGTTGGCGAGCCAGGTCAGCGTATCGGC
This sequence comes from uncultured Propylenella sp., assembly GCA_964487455.1. Taxonomy (GTDB): domain Bacteria; phylum Pseudomonadota; class Alphaproteobacteria; order Rhizobiales; family Afifellaceae; genus DASWJZ01. Next base: position 6,716 of record CAZARE010000309.1, on the reverse strand, counting down.
GAGCTTGTCGCGCTTGCGCTGCGAGGCGGAGATGGACATGAGGAAGCCCTGCTCGGTCTTCTCCAGGATCACGCCCTCGACGCGACCGATATTGTCGATGTAGGCGATGACACGCTCGCCGACCTCGGCGCCGAACGGGCTGATGATGGAAGCGTCGCCCGGGGAGATCTCCGAGACCTGGCAGGGACACTCGCGCTGATCCGGGAACATGCATCGGCCGAGCAGACTCAGCTGCACACGCTGATAGCGGCGCCGGTCCAGCTGGACCGGTTGTCTTGCTTCTTCGGCTTGCAGCGCCTGCATGGCGACTCCGATTGATCCAACCTAGACGGGCGGATGCGGTCCATCTCGGAAGCTATGCGGCTGTGGTTAAATATCGGTAAGCGCTTGGGAACGGGGTCCCGCGCGGCCGTCTACTTGCCGCCGGTTACGACGATAAGGTGCCGATACCGTCGCGGTGTGCGGGCAGGAGCCGGTGGCAAGACATCGGACGCTTCGGTAACAGGGCGCGCGCTCGACTTGGCGGCCGGCAGGAATCGGATCGAGCGCAGCGACTGCGCGACGATTCGGCCGCGAATGCGATTCTGCTCGGCGTGGCCACCGATGCGCGCCATCGACCCAAGTGCGCCAGCCCCGCCGTGCGCACCCGCCAGCGGCAGCAGCAGCATCTCGTAGGCAACGAAGCCGCCGCCCATCGTCTCGCCCATCACGCCGGCCACCATTCCGGTCGAGCGTGATCCCATGACGTGCAGATCCCGCCTCAGCGCCTGTCTGTCGTCAGGGTTCCACAGCGCAAGGAAGCTCTCGTCGGTAAGGTCGCGCCCGTAGCGGGACGCCATCGCGGCGCCGCAAAACCGGAAACGGGCGTCCTCGGCGGGATCGAGATCCACCAGGAAGAGATCGGGAAGCAGCGGTGCCAGTTTGGCCGCATTGATTCCGCCGGCACGTACCGCGCTATCGCCGTGGCAGCTCAGCCAGTACTCATAGAGGGCCGCGCTGGTCTGGTGCTTCATGACGCCTCTGTAGCCAAGCTCGCGACCGCTCTGGCGGCGGTCTCCGAGACGTTTGGGTGCCACGCATGGTGGGGAAGGGGGTGGAAACCATTTGTTAAGGTTAACGAAAGGTGACCGTTGCGCCGCACGCCCCGGCGGCGCTTCCGTCGCGCGTTCAGTCCGAATTGCAAACTTGCCGAACTCTCGGGGCGCGAACAAAGAGAGAGGCAGGGGGCGTGGAGACCGCCGGGCGCGACGCCCGGCGGTTTCGTTTTTGTCGCGCGGCGGTGCCTTGCCTTGCGAGCGGTGCGGCGGGCATGTGGACGCGATGAACGGAACGCGCGCGATCAACCTTCCGCCCGCCGTCGTCTGGCTCGCCGCCGCCTTCATCGGCGTCCACGTGCTGCGGCAGTTCCTTGACCGGGGGCAGGACGAGTGGCTGCTCCTCGCCTTTGCGTTCATCGCCGACCGCTACGGCCCGATCGGCGGCCTCCTGCCGGGCGGCGCGGCGGCGCGCCTCTGGTCGCCGGTGACCTATGCCTTCCTCCACGCTGACTTCGTGCACCTGCTGGTCAACCTGGTCTGGATGGCGAGCTTCGGCGGGGCGCTGGCGCGTCGGTTTGCGACCGCGCGTTTTCTTTTGCTGGCGCTCATTTCGGCGGTGGCCGGGGCCGCCGCGCACTACGCGGTGCATGCGTCCGACGGGGGCATCGTCATAGGCGCCTCGGGGGCGGTCTCCGGCATGATGGCCGCAACCGCCCGCTTCGCATTCTCGCCCGGCGGGCCGCTGGCGGGCGGGGGGACGGACGCATCCTACCGCATCGACGCGGAGCCGATCCTGGTGGCACTGCGCAATCCGCGCGCACTTGCTTTTGTCCTCATCTGGTTTGCGGTGAACCTGCTTTTCGGGCTGACCGGCGGACTCGGTGCCACGATATCCGGCGGCATCGCCTGGGAGGCGCATGTCGGCGGATTCCTGGCCGGGCTCCTGTGCTTCCCACTGCTCGATCCGGTGCGCGCCGGCCGCACGTCTGAGTAGCGGACAATCCGCCGCCGCGACCGCCTTCCAGCTCTAACTCACTGGCAAACCGCGATTTTCCGGGAACGGAAAGGATCTACATTTGAGATATGCTCTCTAGCCTCACGAAAGCCAGCTTCTTAGACTAGCGAAAGCGCTCCTCCGGAGAGCCCTGAGAAACGAGGGAGGTGCCTATGACCGTGAAGCGGATCATCGATGAGAAGGGCCGCGACGTGGTGACCGTCGCCCCCAAGGCGTCGCTCGCGGCGATCGCCGCGACACTGGCCGAGAAGAAGATCGGCGCGGTGCTGGTCATGGAAGGAGACGCAATCCGCGGCATTGTCTCCGAGCGCGACATCGTCAGAGCCGTCGCCAAGCACGGCGGCGAGGGATTGAGCAAGCCCGCCAGCGCATGGATGACGACGAAGGTGGTGACCTGCAAGGCGGAGGACACGATCAACGAGGTGATGCAGATGATGACCAGCGGCCGCTTCCGTCACCTGCCCGTCGTGGAGGACGACAAGCTCGCCGGCATCGTGTCGATCGGCGACGTGGTGAAACGGCGGATCGAAGACGTGGAGCGTGAAGCGGAGCAGATCCGCGAATACATCGCCACGGCTTGACCGACGCCGGCGTCGCGGGACGCCGCCGCCCGCTTCGGAGCTCACTCGCTCCCGTCAGGCGCGAACGCACGCTCGACGGGTCCCGCTCCCAGCGGCACCCTGCGATAGAAGCAGCTGGAGCGGCCGGTGTGGCAGGTGCCGGCGCGGTTGCCCACTTCGGCGCGCAACAGCACGACATCCTGATCGCAATCGGTCCTGACCTCGACCACGCGCTGCACCGCGCCCGAGGTCTCACCTTTCTTCCAAATGCTCCGCCGCGAGCGGCTCCAATAATGGGCGAAACGCGTCTCAAGCGTGAGACGCAGCGCTTCTTCGTTCATCCACGCCAACATCAGGACGTCGCCGTCGCCGGCGTCGACGGTGATGCAGGGGATCAAGCCGTCGCCGTCGAAATGCGGCGTGAACCGGTCGGACTCTTCGATCCCGGCCGTGGCGGCGTCGGGCGAGGCAGGCATTTCTCGAGCGGCCGACCGCTATTTGTTTGATGGACGGATGAGGTTCAGAAACTTCTCGCGCTCCGCCGCGTCGTCGCGGAAGACCCCGGAAAAGCGCGAGGTCATGGTCGAGGCCCCGGCCTTTTGCACGCCGCGCATCGACATGCACAGATGCTCCGCCTCGATCATCACGGCGACGCCCCGCGCGCCGAGATATCGCTCAAGCGCGTCGGCGATCTCAGCGGTAAGCGTCTCCTGCGTCTGCAATCGTCGCGCATAGAGATCGACGAGGCGCGCAAGCTTCGACAAGCCAACCACGCCGTCGACCGGGTAGTAGGCGATGTGGGCGCGTCCCATGAACGGCACCATGTGGTGCTCGCAGTGCGAATAGAAGGGGATGTCGCGGACCAGCACCATATCCTGGAAGCCGCCGATGTCCCTGAACGTCGTGCCGAGGATGTCGGCCGGGTCGTGTCCGTAGCCGGAGTAAACCTCCTCGAAGGTGCGCACGACGCGGTGCGGCGTGTTGACCAGCCCCTCGCGGTCCGGATCGTCGCCGGTCCAAGCGATGAGTGTGCGAACCGCCGCCTCGGCGGCCTCCCGCGTCGGCCGCTCGACCTTGGGACGAGCCTGTTTCGGGGTCAGTCTCTTTATGTCTGCAGCCATATCTTCTTCGCTCTCCGCCCCGCCTGATTTCAATGGCGCAAGCGACCTTGAGGTTCCTATATAGGGGCCGGAAGGATTTGACCAATCGAGAGGCAGGCCCTCGATATCTGGTACACCATGCTCGACGACATTTATAACACCAAGATCCTTGAGCTGGCTGGAAATATTCCTAGAATCGGCAGGCTTCCCGACGCCGACGCCAGCGCGCGCGCCCATTCCCGGCTTTGCGGCTCGACCGTGACGGTCGACGTGAAGATGGCCGACGGGCGCGTCTCCGATTTCGCGCATGACGTGAAGGCCTGCGCGCTCGGCCAGGCCTCGTCCTCAATCATGGCGCGCAACGTGATCGGCTCCTCTCCGGAGGAACTACGCGAGCTGCGGGAGACGATGCGTAAGATGTTGAAGGAGAACGGGAGCCCGCCGGGGGGGCGCTGGTCCGACCTCAGATATCTGGAGCCGGTGCGCGACTATCGGGCGCGGCACGCCTCGACCATGCTGACCTTCGACGCGGTGGTGGATGCGGTAAGCCAGATCGAGGCAAGGAACGGGGGCGGCTGAGCCTCCGCTCGAGGAGTGCGGCGGCACACGGAATGGCTTGGATCACGGCGCAGCGGAGGAACGATTGGGCGCTGCCGACCGCGCTCCTTAGCTGGCTCGCGCGCGTCCCGGCGCTGGCCGTGCGCGGTCTGATCCTGATCTACCGCTACAGCCTGTCGAGCCTCTTCGGCCGCACCTGTCGGCATCTGCCGACGTGCTCCGAATATGCCGACATCGCGATCGGACGCTTCGGTCTGTGGCGCGGGGGATGGATGGCGGTGGCGCGCTTCTGGCGCTGCCGGCCGCTCGGCTCGAGCGGCTTCGACCCGGTTCCGGATACCTTGCCCGCAGGTGCACGGTGGTATAGGCCGTGGCGCTACGGTTCTTGGGGCTCCAATCTTCGGAGTTGAGCCGCAAGCCGGAGGTCCTCGACACTTTCGAAGGAAAGGCGGCGCCGCCGCTTGAGGCAGCGCACCGGTCAAGCCATGGTCACGATCTCCCTTCCCGACGGCGCCAGACGCGACTTCGCCGAGGGCGCGACCGGCGCGACAGTCGCGGAGGGGATCGCCAAGTCGCTCGCCAAGAAGGCCGTCGCCGTGAAGGTGAACGGGGCGCTCTCCGACCTCTGCGATCCGGTTCCCGACGGCGCGCGTATAGAGATCGTCACGCGCGACGATCCGGCCGCGCTCGAGCTCATCCGCCACGACTGCGCGCACGTGCTGGCGGAGGCCGTGCAGGAGCTTTTTCCCGGCACGCAGGTCACCATCGGACCGGTGGTCGAGAACGGCTTCTATTACGACTTCTTCCGCAATGAGCCCTTCTCGACGGAGGATTTCGCCGCCATCGAGGCGAAGATGCGAGAGATAATCGCCCAGGACCGGCCCTTCACCAAGGAGGTGTGGGACCGCGATCGCGCGCGCGAAGTGTTCCGCGACAAGGGCGAGATGTTCAAGGTCGAGCTCGTCGATGCGATTCCGGAAGGCGAAGACGTCAAGGTCTACTTCCAGGGCGACTGGTTCGACCTCTGCCGCGGGCCGCACATGCCGTCGACCGGCTTTGTCGGCGACGGCTTCAAGCTCATGAAGCTCGCCGGCGCCTATTGGCGCGGCGATTCCAGCCGCCAGCAACTGCAGCGCATCTACGGCACCGCGTGGCCGAGCAGACGAGAGCTCGACGCCTACCTCCACATGCTGGAGGAAGCGGAGAAGCGGGACCACCGGCGCCTTGGCCGCGAGATGGATCTTTTTCATTTTCAGGACGAGGCGCAGGGCCAGGCTTTCTGGCATGCCAAGGGCTGGGCCATTTGGCGGGCCATCGAAGGCTACATGCGGCGCCGGCTGGAGAACGCCGGCTACCAGGAAGTGAGAACCCCGCAGCTAGTCGACCGCAAGCTCTGGGAAGCCTCAGGGCACTGGGAGAAATTCCACGAGCACATGTTCATCGCCGAGGTCGAGGAGGATGAAGGCGATAGGCAGATCGCGGCGCTGAAGCCGATGAACTGCCCCTGCCACGTGCAGATCTTCAATCAGGGAATCAGGTCGTATCGCGATCTGCCGCTCAGGATGGCGGAGTTCGGCTCATGCCATCGCTACGAGCCCTCCGGCGCGCTGCACGGGTTGATGCGCGTGCGCGGATTCGTTCAGGACGACGCGCATATCTTCTGCACTGCTGAGCAGATCACGCCCGAGACGGTGCGGTTCTGCGAGCTGTTGGCTTCCGTCTATCGCGATCTCGGCTTCCCTTCCTTTCGCGTGAAGTTTGCCGACCGGCCGCCGAAGCGCGCCGGCTCCGACGAAGTGTGGGACATCGCCGAAGACGCACTTCGCGAAGCGACGCGCGCCGCCGGCTACGAGGTGGAGCTGAACCCGGGCGAAGGCGCCTTCTACGGGCCGAAGCTCGAATTCGTTCTGACCGACGCGATCGGGCGCGATTGGCAATGCGGCACCCTGCAGGTGGACGCGGTGATGCCGGAGCTGCTGGGCGCGACCTACGTCGGGGAGGATGGCGGCAGACACAGGGTCTACATGTTGCACCGGGCAATCCTCGGCTCGTTCGAGCGCTTCATCGGAATCTTGTTGGAGGATTCCGCCGGGCGGCTGCCGCTGTGGCTGGCGCCGGTGCAGGTGGTCGTGGCGACGATCACCTTCGAGGCCGACGGCTATGCCGCAACCGTCGCCGCACGTCTCAGGGGAGCCGGCCTCCGCGTCGTCGCCGACCTCCGCAACGAGAAGATCAACTACAAGGTCCGCGAGCACTCCGTCGCCCATGTCCCGATCATCTTCGTAGTGGGGCGGCGCGAGGCCGAGGAGGCGACGGTCTCCATCCGCCGCCTGGGCGGCAAGGATCAGCAGGTGTCGATGCTCGATCAGGCGATCGCGGACATTGTCAGCGAGGCGACGCCGCCCGATCTGCGCTAGGCGCGCATCTGGTCGTTACTCGGCGGCCG
>CAZARE010000308.1:0-10664 GCA_964487455.1 uncultured Propylenella sp. | reverse complement strand
GCTTCGCGACCACCCCGACAGCTTCATGCTGTCCACTTCCACGTGGCGGTCGATCCTCGACTCCATCGCGACCCGGCTCGACGAGAACCGCGAAATCCTGCGCTATCTGGCCGGCCTGCTCGTCTTCCTCGGACTTCTTGGAACGTTCTGGGGGCTGGTGACGACGGTCAGCTCGATCGGCAGCACAATCCAGACGCTCTCCGTCACCTCCGGCGATTCCGGAATCATCTTCGAGGACCTCAAGGAGGGGCTGGCTGCCCCGCTGACCGGCATGGGCATCGCCTTCTCCTCCTCGCTCTTCGGCCTGTCCGGCTCTCTTGTCCTGGGATTTCTCGACCTGCAGGCCGGCCAGGCGCAGAACCGCTTCTACACGGAGCTGGAGGATTGGCTCTCCACCATCACCGACCTGGAGGAGCTGGGGCTCAGCGACGAAGAAGTGGGCAGCGGCACAATGGAAATCCGCGCTTCGGTGGAACGCCTGGCGCGCATCGTCCAGGAGGGCGGCAGCTCACGGGCCTCCACCGCGGCGATGGCCAACCTCGCCGAAGGCATTCAGGGCATGGTGCAGCACATGCGCAAGGAGCAGCAGATGGTGCGCGACTGGATGGAAGGCCAGTCAACGCAGCAGCAGGCGCTGCAGGATACGCTGCGGCGGCTCGCCAACGTGACCGAGCGCAACGTGACGCCGCTGAGACGCACCGGGGAAGAGGAAGACTGGCGCCCCGGCATCGGCGAAGCCCGGCGCGAAACCTGAAAGCCGCTAGGTCATGGCAGTGACGCGCGTAAGGGGCCCCTCACGCATCGACTATTGGCCTGGCTTCGTCGACGCGATGGCGACGCTGCTCCTGGTCTTCGTTTTCCTGCTCTCCGTCTTCATCCTGGCGCAGTTCTTCCTGGGCCAGGAGGTGACCAGCAAGGACACGGTGCTGAGCCGCCTCAACGCGCAGATCGCGGAGCTCACCGAGCTGCTTTCCCTCGAGCGCTCCGACGCCAGCGATCTGGCGGAGCAGCTCGCGAGCCTGCAGGCGAGCCTCTCCACCACCGAGGGCGAGCGCGACCGTCTGCAGGGACTGCTTACCAGCCGCGGCGATGCGGCGGGCGAGGCCGAGGGACGCATCACGTCGCTGGAGAGCGACCTGGAATCGCAACAGGAGGTGAGCCAGCGGGCGCTGGCGCAGGTGGAGCTGCTCAATCAGCAGATCGCGGCCCTTCGGCGTCAGCTCGGAGCGCTGGAGGAGGCGCTCGAGGCGTCGGAGGGCCGTAACCAGGAAAGCCAGGTGCGGATCGCCGATCTCGGCCGGCGCCTCAATGTGGCGCTGGCGCAGCGCGTGCAGGAGTTGTCGCGCTACCGCTCGGACTTCTTCGGGCGGCTGCGGCAGATCCTCGCCGACCGGCCCGACATCGAGGTAGTCGGCGACCGCTTCGTGCTGCCGGCGTCGGTGCTCTTTCCGACCGGCAGCGACGACATCGGCGGCGCGGCGCGCGAGGAACTCGACAAGCTCGCCGGTGCGATCCTGGAACTCCAGGAGCGGATCCCGGCGGAGATCAACTGGGTCATAAGGGTTGACGGGCATACGGACATTCGCCCGGTCAGCGGCCGCTTCCAGTCGAACTGGGAGCTTTCCGCGGCGCGCGCGATCGCCGTGGTGCGCCATCTCATTGCGGCCGGCATCAGCCCGGAGCGCCTCGTCGCCGCCGGCTTCGGCGAGTTCCAGCCGCTCGACTCCGGCGATACGGAAGAAGCCTACGCGCGCAACCGGCGCATCGAGCTGAAGCTCACGGAGCGCTGAGGTCTCCGCGGCGAGCGTCTCAGCTCACCGGCTCGGGCGCGAAGAAGCAGCGGCGCGAGCCGTCATAGCGCTTGCAGCGCCAGAACTCGCCGTCTTCCGACGTGTGCGCCTCGCTGTAGGGGATGGTTTCACCGAGCGACTGGATCAGCCACCCGTGCGCGGTTGGCTTCATGTCGCTCGCGGGAACAAGGAAGCAGTCATTGTGGCCGCAGCAGTGCGAGCCGTCTTTCGGCGACTTGTAGTTTCCGTGATTGATCCAGAAATCGTGGGCCGACGCGGGAAGACTGAAAGAGGCTAGTACCACGATCGCGGCGGAAAGGGCGATCCTTGTCATCTCGGCGCTCCAGTCGGGCTATCGCCCGTGCAAGGCTCGCCGTCGAATTGCGCCCTTATCGGCGTGCTCCGGGGCGAGCCGAAGCTCAAGCCCCAAATCTGAGCGACTCTCCCTACACTTCGGACACTTGATGGTCCGCAGGTCTCCTACGCTGACCAAGAAACGTATCATGATTCGGAGGGCTTCCGCGGTGGTAAAGAGCAGCGCAGACGCCAGAAGGCGACTGTTGCAAATCGGCACCACTCGCGGCGTTATGCCCGCGCGGCGGTGGGCATGACAGCCTCGTCGAACTGCAGCTCGGCGAGGCGCGCATAAAGCCCGCTGCGGGCGATCAGGCTCTGATGCGTACCCTCCTCCACGATGCGCCCTTCATCCATGACCACGATGCGGTCGGCGCTCTTTGTCGTGGCGAGGCGGTGGGCGATGACCAGCGTGGTGCGCCCCCGCGTGAGCGTCTCGAGGGCCTCCTGCACGGCCGCCTCGCTCTCCGCGTCGAGCGCGCTCGTCGCTTCGTCCAGCAGCAGGATCGGCGCCGCCTTCAGGATCGCACGCGCGATGGCGAGCCGCTGGCGCTGGCCGCCTGAGAGCGTGACACCGCGCTCGCCGATCACCGTCCCGTAGCCGGAGGGAAGATCGGAGAGGAACGTGTCGGCGAGGGCGGCGCGGGCGGCGGCGCGCACCGCCTCGGCATCGGCGCCGGGGTTACCGAAGCGGATGTTCTCCTCGGCGGACAGGGCGAAGATCGTCGGATCCTGCGGAACGAAGCCGATGAGCTTGCGCACCGCCGTCGGGTCCGCCTGCCTGAGGTCGATCCCATCGACGCGCACGCTTCCGGCGACCGGATCGTAGTAGCGCATGAGGAGCGCGAAGAGCGTCGACTTGCCGGCGCCCGAAGGCCCGACGACGGCGACGCGCTCGCCGGGCCGCACATGCAAGCTGACGCCGCAGAGCACCGGGACGCTCGGCGCGTCGTAGCTGAAATAGACGTTGTCGAAGGCGATCTCGCCGCGTGGCGGGGAGGGGAGTGGCACCGGACGGTCGGGCCGGGCGATGCGCGGTTTCGTCGCCAGAAGCTCGGCGAGCCGCTCCGTGGCGCCGGCCGCCTGGCTGACCTCGCCCCACACTTGGCTGAGCTCGCCGAGCGCGCCGGCGGCGAACACCGAATAGAGCACGAACTGGCCGAGCGTGCCCGCCGTCATCTCGCCGGCCAGCACTGCGTGCGCGCCCCACCACAACACGGCGACGACGCTGGAGAAGATGAGAAAGATGGCGAATGCCGTCAGCCCGGCGCGCGCGGCAGTCGCCCGCCGAGCGGCGGAGAACGACTTCTCCACCAGCGCGGCGAAGCGGCCGTTGGCGTCGCTCTCCAGCGTGTAGGCCTGAACGGTCCTGACGCCGCCCACGGCCTCCGCGGCGTAGGCGGAGGCGTCGGCCAGCCGGTCCTGGGCGAAGCGTGAATTGCGCCGCACGCGCCTGCCGAAGGCGACGATGGGAAGCACGATCACCGGGATGACGATGAGGATCAGCCCGGACAAGCGCGGGCTGGTCACCACCATCATGATGGATGCGCCGACGAACAGAACGAGGTTCCTGAGCGCGATGGAGGCGCTGGCACCGACGGCCGCCTTGATCTGCGTCGTGTCGGCCGTCAGCCGCGAGACCAGCTCGCCGGAGCGCGCTCGGTCGAAGAAGGCGGGCGACAGGCGCATCAGGTGGGCGAACACGTCGCGCCGCAGATCGGCGACGATACGCTCGCCAAGCGTCATCACCAGGTAGTAGCGGCCGGAGCTCGCCAGCGCGAGCGCGCCGGCAAGCACGATGAGCGCGAGGAAGCTGCGGTTGACGAACTCCGCGTCCGCTGCAGAGAAGCCGACATCGATCATGCCGCGGATCGCGAGCGGCACGGCGAGCGTGGCAAGCGCCGCGGCGAGGAGCGCGCCAAGCGCGGCACAGGCGCGCCCCTTGTAGCGCCCGATGTAGGGGAGCACGATCGCCTGCGCGCGCAGCCGCCCCGGCTCGGCGCCGGAGAGACGCAGCAATTGCGCGGAAAGTGCCATCGCGCGGCGAGCAGGAGCAAAGTTCCAAGCGAGGCGCAAGTCGGCGCTCAGCCTTGATGCGGCAAAGCCGCTCCTATATAGAGCCCGCCCGAACGCATTTGCCGCGGCCTTGGGCCGCGCGCCGAGATACGCCCATGAAAAAAGACATCCATCCCGACTACCACATGATCAAAGTGGTCATGACCGACGGGACCGAGTTCCACACGCGATCGACCTATGGCGCGGAGGGCGACACCCTCAGCCTCGACATCGATCCGAAGACGCATCCCGCCTGGACCGGCGGCGGCCAGCACCTGGTCGACCGCGGCGGCCGCCTGTCGCGTTTCAAGACCAAATACGACAGCTTCTTGGGGCAGAAGAAAAGCGAGACATGAACGGCCGGTGAGTCCGGCCCCAATTACATAAGAGCGCGGCGGCTCGCGGCCGCGCGCCCTTCACGGCGTGCCACCCGCTATTCGCCAGCTTTCAACGCCGCGGCCAGCTCGCGAAGCTGCGCGTTGACAGGGTTCTCCTCGACCTCCGGCACGCCTTCCTCCAAGAGTGCCGTATCGATGCGCTCCACCCGCTTCTGCAGATTGAGCGAGCGTGCGATCAGTGCGCGGAACTCGCCCGGCAGCTCGTCCCAGCCCGGCCCGCTTAAATTGGTGGCGATCGCCTCCAGGCGAATCTTCTTCTTCTCCTCGCGGGCACGATCCGCCGTCATGTCGCCCTCGCGCACCGAGCGATGCAGCAGCAGCCACGACGCCAGCTGCATCAGCCGCGTGGTCAGCCGCATGGACTCTGTCGCGTAGACGATGGAGGCGGGGCGGGGGAGCGTGCGCGCCGCCTCGCGCCCTTCGCCGTCGAGATAGTCGGCGGTCTCCTCCACCAGGGTCATTCCCTCCCGGAAGAGGGCGCGGAACGTGTCCGACTGGGCATAGGCCTTGCCGAAGGAGAGCGGCTCCTTCTTGTCCGTCCTGCGGCGACTGGGCTTGGCTTCCACGGCTGTTCTTTCCGCCGGCGGCTTCTTGACGCAAACTTCCCCACGGCCCAGCGGAGACCGCTGTGCCTAGTTCCGCAGTCTTGCGCGGCGGGAAGGCGGCTTCAATCCGTTAGTTACGAAATGGTGAAGAAAAGTCGGGCCTTCGGGGTCCGGAGGACGCCTGCAATTCGCTGTCGGCTCTAGGATTTCTTCCCTTTCATGAAGAACCAGATCGCGCCGATCACGATCAGCGCCACACCGATCACCACCTTCCAGGCGGTCGGCAGTGGATCGGCTCCGAACTGGCGCGAGAGCCAATCGAGCGCCCCGGCGAGCGACGCCAGACCCAAAAGGATCAGCGCCGATCCTCCGGTTATCGCGACCGGACCGACTTTGATGTCCTTCAGGAATCCCTGCTGTGTCATCGCGCTCCCCTCCCAACCGCCAGCAATGGCTGGCTTTCTGCTTCAATCCTATCACAGGTTGCGGTCCGCGGCACGGCGATCCGCTGAGCTCGCGCGGTGGAGCGCACCCGATGGGGGGAGGCCGAACAAAAAAAAGAGCCGCTCGGGGCGGCTCTTGAGAGTTTACAGGGAGGCGTCAAACAGAGTGGGCAAGAGCCACTCGCGTCCATCGCTGGACAACGCGATTAAGAAGCCTAAAGGTTAACTTGAGGTAAACGCCGCCGGATTTTCTGACAGCCGACGAAGGCTAGCCGCGAAACAGCGACCCCGCGGCCCTGAGATGTTTCTCCTTGGCCTCGATTTCCCGCTCCAGCCGCTCGATCTCCATGCGATAGAGCTGAACGCGCTCCTTCAGCTCATGCACGGAGAGGTCGGCGAGGCTCTCGCCTGGATGCGCCGTCGGCCGCGGCCTTGGCTCGTTGTCGTCAAGAATGCTCATCAGCGCTCCTCCGGTCGCCGCCCAAGATAGCAGCCAACGCGGTTCATTGTCAGCGCCCGCGATGCTAGGACGGCGGCCACAGCGAGCCATGGAGGAGAGGATATGGCACTTCCGGCGACCATGCGGGCCATCGGAATCCGGGAACCCGGCGGGCCCGAGGTGCTTGCGGTGGAGGAGCGGCCGATCCCCGAGCCCGGCGAGGGCGAGATCCTGATCGCGGTCGCCGCCGCCGGGGTGAACCGCCCCGACGTGATGCAGCGCAAGGGACAATATCCGCCGCCTCCGGGCGCATCGGACGTGCCCGGGCTGGAGATTTCCGGCCTCGTGGCGAAGCTGGGTCCCGGCGCCTCCCGCTTCCAGAAAGGCGATCAGGTGGTCGCGCTCGTCCCCGGCGGCGGCTACGCCGAGTTCTGCACGGCCGACGAACGGCATACGCTGCCGCTCCCGGAGCCGCTGACCCTGGTGGAAGGCGCCGGCGTTCCGGAGACCACCTTCACCGTCTGGCACAACGTGTTTCAGCGCGGCGCCCTGCGGCGCGGCGAGTGGATGCTGGTGCACGGAGGGTCGAGCGGTATCGGCACGACCGCCATCCAACTTACCAAGGCGTTCGGCGCCTTCGTCGCGGCGACGGCGGGTACGGACGAGAAATGCAAAGCGATGAAGAAACTCGGGGCCGACGCGACGATCAACTACAAGACCACGGATTTCGTCGAGGCGGTGAAGGCGGCAACCGACGGCCGCGGGCCCGACGTGATCCTCGACATGGTGGGCGGCGACTACCTCATGAAGAACCTCGACGCGGTGGCGGAGGAGGGGCGCGTGGTGATGATCTCCACGCTGGCCGGGCCGAAGACGAATATCGACCTCCGCCGCATCATGATGAAGCGCGCGACGCTCACCGGCTCGACGCTGCGGAACCGGCCGGCGGCGTTCAAGGCGGAGCTGGCGCGGGCGATCGAGGAAGCGGTGTGGCCGATCGTCAAGCAGGGCCGCTACAAGCCGGTGATCGACAGCCACTACCCCTTCGACCGCGTGGTGGAGGCGCACCGACGCATCGATTCAGGCGAGCACATCGGCAAGATCATCCTGACGATGAGCGGGTGAGGCCTTTTCCTTGCTTCGAGCGGCCCCGACGCATATATGAGTGGCTGTTCCCGTCATCTTGACGACGAATGCGGCTTTCCCGGCCGAAGACACCGGGGAAGCGCCGAAGGAGGATTTTGCTTTGGCCTCAACAGCCCCGCTCATGCCCAAGGCAACGGCCGTCTGGCTGGTCGAGAACACATCGCTGACGTTCGAGCAGATCGCGCATTTCTGCGTGCTGCATCCGCTCGAGGTAACGGCGATCGCCGACGGCGACGCCGCGCAGGGGATCAAGGGTCTCGACCCGATCCTCACAGGCCAGCTCACGCGCGAGGAGATCGAGAACGCTGGGGCCGACCCGAAATACCGCATGAAGCTCTCCGAGCCGAAGGTGCGCGTGCCGGAAGTCAAGCGGCGCGGCCCGCGCTACACGCCGGTGTCGAAGCGGCAGGACCGGCCGAACGCCATCTTGTGGCTGGTGCGCAACCACGCGGAGCTGAAGGACGCGCAGATCATGCGCCTCGTCGGCACCACCAAGCCGACCATCCAGGCTATCCGCGACCGCACGCACTGGAACTCGGCGACGTTGCAGCCGACCGACCCGGTAACGCTCGGGCTTTGCACGCAGCTTGAGCTCGACATGGAGGTGAGGAAGGCGGCCCGCGCCGCGCCGCCGCCGGTCGAGCCGGAAGGCGCCAGGCTGCTCTCCGCCGAGGAGACGACGGCCATCCGGGCGCGCGACCTGGAGCGCGAGCAGGAGGAGAGCGGTGAGCGCAGGCCGGCACAGAGGGCGGAGGGCGAGTACGACGCCGATTCCGTATTCGCCAAGCTGAAGTCAGTGAAGACCGAGCAGGATTGACCGCGCTGCGGCGCGGTCGCAGCCCTTAAGCCGGACCGTGCCGATGTTCGATTTCCTCGCCGAGCCGCTTTTTTGGGTCGCCGCCTTCACGGCGTTCGTCGCCGCCGCGGTGCGCGGTTTCTCCGGCTTCGGCGCCGGGCTGATCTTCATGCCTGTTGGAGCCGCCTGCCTCGGCCCGAAGACGGCGGTCGGCGTGCTCTACGTCGTCGATACGATCCTGGTGCTGCCCTTCGTCCTCAAGTCGGTGCGGCTCGTCGATTGGCGCGAGATCGCGCCGCTCGGCATCGGCGCCGTCGCGACCATCCCATTGGGCGTGGCGGTGCTCCTCTATGTCGATCCCGTTCCGCTGCGCTGGGGGCTCTCGCTCGTCATCCTCGTCTCGGTCGGCGTGCTCGCCGCCGGCTGGCGCTACCGCGGCCCGACCCGCACGTGGCTGTCGCTGCTGGTGGGTTCCGTCTCCGGCTTCATGAGCGGGTCGGCTCAAATCCCCGGGCCGCCGGTTCTCATCTACTGGCTCGGCCGCGAGGTGGTTTCGCGCACGATGCGGGCGAACGCCTTCACCTTCTTCATGCTCACTACGATTTTTTCCGGCATCGCGCTCTTCGTCGGCGGCATCTTCACGGCCGACGTCTTGGCGCGCTCCGCCGTGCTGTTTCCGATCTACGCGGTCGGCATTTTTCTCGGCGGCCGCGTGTTCGGTTTCTCCAGCGAGACGACCTACCGGCGCATCGCCTACGCGACGATCCTGATCGCGGCGATCGTATCGCTGCCGGCTTTTGGGTGAGGAGCAGCGCCAACCCTCTCCCCTTGTGGGAGAGGGTGCCGTTTCGCTCGCGAAACGGCGGGTGAGGGGTGGTGCGCGCGTCTCTCGACCCCTCATCTGACCCCGCGCCGCAACCCGGATGTTTCCGGGTTGCCTCTTCCTTTGGTGCCGAAGTCGGGAACACCCGACTTCGGATGCGCGGGGCCACCTTCACCCACAAGGGGAGAAGGTTTTTGCGCCTCACGCAGCGCTTAGCTGCTCCAGCGTCGCCTCGTCGACGTCGTAGTTGGCGTAGACGTTCTGCACGTCGTCGTCGTCGTCGAGCGCGGCGATCAGCTTCATCAAAGTCTCCGCCTTGTCGCCGTCGACCGGCGTCAGCGTCTGCGGCTTCCACACCGCGCGTACCGATTCAGCCTCGCCGAGCTTCTCCTCCAGCGCCTTGGCGACGGGCCCGAGGTCCTCAAAGGCCGTGGTGATGACATGGCTCTCCAGATCGCTGGTCACGTCGTCGGCGCCCGCCTCGATTGCCGCCTCCAGCACGGTGTCGGGGCTCCCGGCCGCGGCCGGATAGATGACCTCGCCGACGCGGTCGAACATGAAGGCGACGGAGCCCGTCTCGCCGAGCGCGCCGCCGTTCTTGGCGAAGCAGGCGCGCACCGCCCCCGCCGTGCGGTTGCGGTTGTCGGTCAGCGCCTCCACCATCACCGCCACGCCGGCCGGCCCGTAGCCCTCGTAGCGCACCTCCACGTAGGATTCCGCGTCGCCGCCGGCCGCCTTGGAGATGGCGCGCTCGATATTGTCCTTGGGCATGGATTGCCCCTTCGCGGCCTGCACGGCGAGGCGGAGGCGGGGGTTGCCTTCCAGGTCGGCCCCACTTTCCTTCGCCGCCACCGTGATCTCGCGCGCCAGCTTGGAGAACAGCTTGGACCTGGCCGCGTCCTGCCGCCCCTTGCGGTGCATGATGTTCTTGAATTGCGAATGGCCTGCCATGGCCGGCACCTGTCGATTGGTCGATCGTATTCGGGAAGGTCGCGGACGATATAGGCGGGCTTCGCCCGGGCGTCCAGCCGCGCGGGCCGGCGCTAGTCGTCCGCGTCGCGCCGCTCGCGCGTCGTCGCGTCGAACTTGGCGAGATTGTCCTCAAGATGCAGCCAGAAGAGCTTCGACGTCACGTACGCGTGGCGGTCCGGCACCAGACGGTCGGCCTCGTCGAAGAGGCCGGCATGGATGTAGATGTCGCCGGCGAGCCGCTCGTCCTCATAGGTCAGGGGCGTGCCACATTCGGCGCAGAAGGCGCGCGTGACGTGGACCGAGGAGCGTCGCTGCTTCGGCGTTCCCTCGATGCTCACCTGATCCGCGCGGAAGCCCGCCCAGACGATGGCCGGCGCGCCGGTCTGGCGACGGCAATCCTTGCAGTGGCACCAGGAGACCTGGAACGGCTCACCTGCGGCGCTGAGCCGGACCGCTCCGCAGGAGCATCGCGCATGCAGAGTCTCGCTCATCCGGAGTCTCCGAAATCGGGCTCCGCCGGCTCCAGCCCCGGGCCGATCCGGAGCGGCGCCACGCGGCGCGCAAGTCCTGTCGCATCGTCCGTCTCGACGGCGAGGCCGGAGACGGCCGCCGCGCCCTCCGCCGCGCCGAAGCGCGAGGAGGGAATCTTGGTGGTGGCGCGGCGGAGCGGCTCGTCCTTCTCCATGCCGATGACGGAATCATAGTCGCCGCACATTCCCACATCGGTCATGAAGGCGGTGCCGCCGGGGAGGATGTGCGCATCGGCGGTGGGCACGTGCGTGTGCGTGCCGATCACCAGCGAAGCCTTGCCGTCGAGAAAATGTCCCATCGTCTGCTTTTCGCTCGATGCCTCGGCGTGGATGTCGACGACGGCGGCGTCGCAGCCCTTGCCGAGGCCGCAGG
>CAZARE010000307.1:0-4691 GCA_964487455.1 uncultured Propylenella sp. | reverse complement strand
ATCGACGCCGTCATCATCACCACGCCGGACGACACGCATGAGGAGATCGCGCTCCGCGCTGCCGCCGCCGGCAAGGCGATCCTGCTGCAGAAGCCGATGGCGACGACGAGCGCGGCGTGCCGGAGGATTGTTGCAGCGGCGGCGCAGGCGGGAGTCGACCTGCAGGTGAGCTTCATGCATCGCCACTTCCCGGAAATCATCGCCGCGCGGCGGCTGCTTGCCGACGGCGCCATCGGCGAGGTCACCAGCGTGCGGATGCGCAATGCCACGCCGGGCCCGGACTGGGGCGACTGGTTCTTCAAGCGCGACCGCTGCGGCGGCGGCGCGGTGCTGCAGCTCGGCGTGCACGGGATCGACCTGGTCGAGCATCTCATCGGTCCCATCGGGACTGTGTCGGCGCAGACGGCAACGCTAGTGAAGCAACGCAGGCTCGCCGACGGCCGCACGGTCGGCGTGGAGAACGCCGACAGCGCCTGGTGCACCTACGAGATCGCGCACGGCTCCGTCGCCAGCCACGAGGTCTCGATGATCGAGGTCCAGGGCTGCGACCGCTTCCGCTGCGAGATCTACGGAACGAAGGGCACGATCTGGCTGCGCACCGAGCGGGGGGCGCTCTGCGTCTTCACGTCAAAGGAGGCGGACGCAGGCTGGTCATGCCCGGAATTGCCCGACACCTCTCCCGGGGAGAGGCAGCACAGGCTCTGGATCGACGCGTTGCTCGGCAGGCGCCCGCCCGAGGATACCGCCGCCGCGGGTCTTCGGGGGCTGCTGGTCGCCGAGGCAATCGAGCGCTCCGCCGCGCGCGGCGGGTGCCGCGAGAGCATCGAGCCGGTCGAGGGAGCCTAACGTGATACGCATCGCGATCCTGAGCTTCGCGCACTATCACGCGAACTTCTGGGCCGAGGCTTTTCTGGCAGAGCCTGGCGTCGAGCTCACTGCGATCTGGGACGACGCCGAGGCGCGCGGCCGCGAGGCGGCGCAGAAGTTCGGTGTGCCGTTCGTGCCGTCGCTGCATGACGCCATCGACGCGGCCGACGCGGTCGCCGTGTGCTCGGAGAACAGCCGGCACGCCGAGCTGGTGGAGATCGCGGCCGGAGCCGGAAGGCCCATTCTCTGCGAGAAGCCGATTGCCGCGACGCTTGAGCAGGCGGACCGCATCGTCGACGCCGTCGCGGCGTCGGGCGTCATGTTCATGCAGAGCTTTCCGAAGCGTCTCGATCCTGTCTCGCACGAGCTACGGGACATGATCGCAAGCGGCCGGCTTGGCCGCATCCACTTGGTCCGCATTCGCCACGGTCACTTCTACGGACTCGCCGACGATTTTCGCGACCGGTGGTACGTCGATCCGGAGCTCGGCGGCGGCGGCGCGCTGCTCGACGAGGGCATTCACGCCGCGGACCTGCTCTGCTGGCTGTTCGGGATGCCGGAGAGCGTGGTGGCAACGACCGCGAATGCGCTCGCGGGCCTGCGCGTCGAGGACGGGGCCACCGCGCTCTACTCCTATGCCGACGGCATGACCGCCGAGATCACCGCGAGCTTCCTCTTCGCGGCCGCGGACACGTCGATCGAAGTCTACGGAACGCACGGCACGGTGCTTATCTCCGGCGTCGACCTCGCCTCCCGGGACATCACGGAAGGACGCTTCATGCGCTCCTGCACGGATGCTGAGGGCGAGCGGCACTGGGTGACGCACGACGTCGTCCCCCGCTTCAAGCTCGGCCAGTTCCACCACCAGAACGCCATCGCGTTCGCCGCGTGCCTCAGGGGAGATCGGCGACCGCCTGCCACCGCGGAAGACGGTCGCAACGCGCTTCTGCTCATATTGCGCGCCTACGACTCCGCCCGCAGCGGCAGGCGACAGACGGTGCGTTACGCAAGCGTATGAACGCCGCGAGGACCCGGAGACGGCAAGGCGCCGCAACAACATGCATCACGCAACGCGTGGGCTCGGGGGTTCCCCAATCTCTTGTCGGCAAGAGATTATGCGCTGCGGCGGTGCCTGCATCCGGCGCCAGGCAGGCTGGCATGCGGCCGCCGCGATCTCCTCCCTTCTCAAAGCGAATGGCGGCGACCGACTATGCTTTCCGCGCCTTGCTGAGGCAGCGAAGTTCCCTGTTCTGCGGGAAAGTACAGGGAATTTTGAACACTTTCGACCGCTCTGGGTATTCAGCGTCCATATAAGCGACTGAAACCATATTCTTTTTTTAGTGATTCCCTAAAAGCCAGAACAGGGAAATATCTTGCGGAGAACAGGGAAACAGGAAGCGCGGATACCCGACAACAGCGAACCCTGCCGATGCGGTCCGCAAGCGCTCATCCCGCCTCAAGCCATCCCCACCATCCCCAAGATTTGCGCGCGTGTCCCCGGAGCACGCTTATGGCTATAGCGACGACACCTGTAGCTTTTCCGGGACTTGGATGCGCCGGATCCGCCCGCGGTCCTCAAGAACCCTCGCGCCTCTATGCGCGTCCCTAAGCCGGCCCTGAGGCGATGAATACACAGCGAGTATAAGCAAGGTTAGGGGAACGATCGTTTGTCACCGACTCCCCGATCGTTTGTCACCCCGATACCCCTTGGCCGATAGCTGACTCCCCGCTCGTTTGTCAGCCGTCCCAATCGTTTGTCATGGATATCTGTGGCTACAATGCGCTTGGCTCCGGCAATTTGAGCTGGCACCTGCGATTACCAGCGGCATGGCAGTCGCCAAGCTACCATCCAGTAGACTCTACCCCAATCGTTTGTCTTGAGCCGCGCGAAGAGACTCAGGCTGTCATCTTAGACAGAAAAATGGAGACAACAGTGCCGAAATTAGTTGACCGTGTCGAGAATTATGCTACAAAGCGGCCATCTGCCGATACGGCAGGTGCGATTGGAAGCCAGTCCGCAGAAACTGGAACGGGGTAGTCGTCAGCGACGCTACCTGGCCTGCATCCGATTGGGTTCGAACTCCGAGGGAGCTCGGACGCAGTCGCGTGCGTAAGCGCCGACGCAGGGGATGCGTGCGTGCTCTCCTCGGGAATCCACCTTTTGGGTTTTCGCAGGAGAAGCAAAATGACGAAGTTGAATGACCGCCCCAGGACTGGAGCGGGCGGGATCGGCTCCCCACTCGCCAAGCGCAACGCGCGCGGCACGCTCGACCAGAAAATCGAACATGCGCCGGTCGGCTCCCTCAAGGCCTATGAGCGCCGGGCACGAACGCATGGCGAGGACCAGATCGCGACTCTCATGGGGTCGCTCGACGCGTTCGGGTTCATCAATCCCATCATCGTCGATGAGAACAACCGCGTGCTCGCCGGACATGGCCGCTGGGAGGCTGCGAAGAGGCACGGCTACACCACCGTTCCCGTAGTCCGGGTCGATCACCTGACCGGGGACGATATCCGCGCCTACGTCATCGCAGACAACCGCATCGCCGAAGGCCGGCTTTGATCGCGGCATCCTCGCAATCGAATTCCAGCATCTGACCCGGATCGATCTCGGCTTCGACCTCGACGTCACCGGCTTCACCATCGGCGAAATTGACCTCCTCATCGAAGCCGCCGGTGCCTCAGAGACCGACACAGATCCCACCGACGAGATTCCTGAGATGCAAGGCGAGGCCGCCGTCTCCCGGCCCGGTGACCTCTGGCTCCTCGGCTCCCAGAGGCTCTTTTGCGGTAGCGCCCTCGAGGCGCAGAACTATGTGACGCTGATGGCGGGCCGGGAAGCCCGGATGGTGTTGACCGACCCGCCCCACAACGTCTCGGTGGACGGCTTCGTGTCCGGGCTTGGCAAGAACCGGCATCGCGAGTTCGCAATGGCGTCGGGCGAGATGTCGGAGGCCGAGTTCACCGCTTTCCTGGCACAGGCAATGGAGCACATGAAAGCAAACCTCATCGACGGCGGGCTCGCTTATCTCTTTATGGATCACAGGCACCTTTACGAGCTGCTCACCACCACCCGTCGAACGGACCTTAGGCACGTTAACCTCTGCGTGTGGAACAAGTGCAACAACCCGGGAATGGGTACGTTCTACAGGTCCCAGCATGAGCTCTGCCTTGTCGTGAAAAAGGGCGACACCCCTTTCCTCAACAACGTCGAATTGGGCCGGCACGGCCGCAACCGCTCGAATGTCTGGTCGCATCCCGGCCTTGCCTCATTCGGCCGAGGCCGGGACGAGGCGCTCGCGGCACATCCCACGGTGAAGCCCATTGCCTTGTTGGCCGAGGCGATCAAGGACACGTCGAAGCGGGGCGAAATCGTGCTCGACCCGTTCTGCGGCTCCGGTTCAGCGCTGATCGCTGCCGAGAAGTCGGGACGGCTCGGCTACGGCATGGAGTTCGATCCGCTCTACATCGGCACCATCATTCTCCGCTGGGAAAGGCTGACGGGCGAAGCGGCCGTCCATGCCGCGAGCGGCCTCTCCTTCGCCGAGACCCGCGACCGCCGCCAGGCTGAGCAGATTGCCGCGACGCAGGAGGACGACGACGGCGCCCCTGCCCCCAGTGATGTCGAGTCCGCGTCGTCCGCCGGACCCACGCTGGGCTGTCCGGGTACGCCACCGCCAGCGGTCGACGGCACCTGTGAGGGAGGTGAGCCATGCCTGAGCCGAAGAATGCGCAGCCCCCTAACGGCGTTCCGAGCTTCGCCGTGCGGGTGCGTCACCGCAGCCGCATGTCCCCCTCCCCTGCCGATCGCCGCGCTGTCGACC
>CAZARE010000306.1:0-5122 GCA_964487455.1 uncultured Propylenella sp. | reverse complement strand
GGCTGCTAAGCTGACCTCGCCATAGGGAGGATAGTCATGGTTTGGAGTCGCTTAGCCGCGCTGGCTTTAGCCGGCGTCATCGGTCTCTCCGCTTCCGCGGCGGTAGCCCAGCGCTATACGCTCGGCACCAACCCGCAGGGGAGCATCTACTACACGATCGGCGGGGGCATCGCCGCTGCGCTGCAGGACAAGCTGGGCCAGCAAGTCACAGTGCAGCCCTTTGCCGGCTCGTCGGTCTACATTCCCCTGATCAGCGCCGGCGAGGTGACGATGGGGCTCAATTCCAGCCTCGACGTCGGCGACTACTTCAAGGGCGCGGACGGCGAACCGGTCAAGAACCTGCGCGTGCTGGCGCGGCTCTGGCCGCTAAGCGTGGCGCTCGTCGCGCGCGCCGACCTCGGCGCCCGCACGATCGCAGAGCTCGAAGGCAAGCGGGTCGTGACCGACCTCAGTGCACTCGCTGCGATGACCAAGCTCACCAAGACTATTCTGGAGCTTGGCGGCATCGGCGTGGACGACGTCAACGCCGTCACCGTCGCGGGACTTGGGCCGGGCATGGAAGGCCTCACCGAGAACAGCCTCGACGCTACGCTGATCGCCGTCGGCATTCCCATGACCCAGCAGGCGCATTCTTCGATTCCGGGCGGCATCCGCTACCTCAGCATCGAAGGCGACAACGCCACCTCGGAGAACGCGGACAACCTCTTCCCGGGCCTCTACCTCACCGAGGTGAAGCCGATCCCGCGACTGCCGGAGGTCACCGAGCCGGTCACGGTCACAGGGTTCGACGTGTTTCTGACCGCCAGCGCCGATCTGCCGGACGAGGAGGCTGCTGCGATCCTTGAGGCGCTTTACGAGAGCCTGCCGCAACTGAAGGAGGACTATCCGCCGCTCGGCGGGGCCGCCCAGGACAAGCTCGGCGCGCCGACGAACACGGCCACGTACCACGACGCGGCGGTGGAGTTTTACAAGTCAAAGGGCTTGTGGACGGAAGCGAACGAGAAGCGGCAAGCGGCGCTAGCCGACTAGCCGCCACCGAACGGCCGCTAGCATGCCGAGCCTAGCACCGGTCATCACCGGGTTAGGGGTTCTTTGGCTGCTTGACGTGCCCCGGCGTCTGGGGCTGGTCATCATCACCGAGCAGTATCTGGCGGTGATGATCGGCCTCGCGACGCTGGTGGGACTCACCGTCAAGTCGCTCAAAGGGCCGCTCCGATTTGCCGACTGGGCGCTCGGGCTGGCGTGCCTCGCGTCGTGGTTCTGGCTTGCCGTGAACTACGAGGCGTGGCTGCTCGATCCGCTCGACCGGGGCCCACACAAATGGGTGCCCGCCGTCATCGCGATCGTCGGAGCGCTTGAAGCGACGCGCCGCCATTGCGGCGCGGTGCTCTCCGTGCTCGGCGTGGTGTTCATCGCCTACGGCCTCTACGGCACCTACCTGCCGGGCATCTTCTCCGCCGCGCCGCTTAAGGTGACGCGCTTCATCCTCTACCTCTACTCCGACACCAACGGCATTCCGGGCCTGGTGCTGCGCGTCGGCGCCACGCAGATCCTCGGCTTCATCGTGTTCGGCGCGGTGCTGAACGCCGTCGGCGGAAGCCGCATCCTCACCGATCTTGCGATGGCGGCCATGGGCAACCGCCGCGGCGGCCCGGCGAAGGTTGCCATCCTCGCCTCGAGCCTCTTCGGTACGCTGTCGGGCTCAACCGTCGCCAACGTCATGAGCACCGGCGTGGTCACCATCCCGATGATGAAGCGCACGGGCTTTCCCGCCCGGTACGCCGCAGCGATCGAGGCAGTGGCTTCGAACGGCGGCCAGATCGCGCCGCCGGTGATGGGCGCAACCGCCTTCATCATCGCGGAGTTCTTGCAGGTCTCCTACGCCTCTGTAGTGCTGGCGGCGGCGCTGCCGGCGGCGGCCTACTATTTGATGCTTTACCTGCAGGTGGACCGCTTTGCCGCCGTCAACGGGCTTGAGGGGGCGGACCGCTCCGAGCTTCCGGACCTGTGGCGCAGCCTCCTTCGGGCGTGGCCGCTGCTTCTACCGCTCGGCGTGCTGATGCATTTCCTCTTCGGCCTCGGTTACGCGCCCGGCAAGGCGGCGCTCTACGCCGCCTTCGTCTCCTACGGGCTCTACCTGGTGACGGCGCCGCGCAACGCGCCACGGCTTGAGATACTCGCAACCGTCGGACGCAATGCCGGCACGACACTCATCCCCGTGCTTCTGGTCTGCGCCATTGCAGGCATCATCATCGGCACCATCAACGTGACGGGGCTCGGCTTTGCGTTGACGCTGGCGCTCGGCCATATCGCGGAAGTCGGCGGCGTGCTGCCGTTGCTGGCGGTGACGGCACTCATCGCCATCGTGCTCGGCATCGGCATGCCGACATCGGGCGTCTACATCGTGGTATCCGTACTGCTCGCGCCGGCACTGGTGAAGGCGGGGGTCGAGCAGATGTCCGCGCACCTCTTCATCTTCTATTTCGGGCTGCTTTCCATGCTCACGCCACCGGTGGCGATCGCATCCTATGCCGCGGCATCGCTGGCGGAGAGCGACATGTGGCGCACCGGCGTCACCGGCGTGCGGTTGGCGATTGTCGCCTACCTCATCCCGTTCGTGTTCGCCTTCAACCCGGCACTGCTGCTGGACGGTACTTGGGTGGAGATATTCGTCTCCTGCCTCAGCGTCACCGCCGCCGGAATCATCTTGGCTGAGGTGCTCGCCTGGAGCGGCGCCTACGGCGGCGGCTGGCGGCGCATCTTGATGGGCGCTCTGTCACTCTTCATCGGCGGCAGCAGCGCCATCTTCGGCCCCGGCTCGATTGCCGCGCTGGCGATAGCCGTTGCAGCAGCAGTGTTGGTGCTGTTCATGCGCCGCTTTGCCGCCGGAGGAAGCCGCAGCACATCCCGACGCCTAGCCGAAACGCCTTCCAAACACGTGGAGCAGACATGACCGGACGCAACCCCAACCCGCCCTACAAGCGCATCGCCACCGAGGAGGCGTGGGGGCCGCCGGAACTGATCCGGCTTTTCCGCAAGGAGATCGAGGAAAAGGCCGTCAACGACCCGGGCTTCAACAGCCTTTGGGGCTTCTTCTCCGGCGACAATCCGAAAGCCAAAGCGCACGGTCGGCGCATGCAGGACCTCGACGAGGAGCGCATCAGGGACATGGATGAATCCGGCATCGACATTCAGGTCCTGTCGCTGACCTCGCCGGGCGTGCAGATATTCGATCCGGCGACCGCCACGACGCTCGCGGTGCGCTTCAACGACGAGCTGGCCGAAGGCATCGCGCGCCATCCCGACCGCTATGTGGGGCTTGCCGCGTTCAGTCCGCTCGATCCGGCCAACGCCGCGAAGGAGCTGGAGCGCGGTGTGATGAAGCTCGGGCTTCGCGGCGGCATCCTCAACTCCCACACGCTCGGCACCTATCTCGATGACGAGCGGTACTGGGAGATCTTCGAAGCGGCCGAGGCGCTCGACGTTCCGATCTACCTGCATCCCCAGACGCCGCCGGCCAACATGATCGAGCCGTTCCTGAAGCGCGGGCTCGACGCGGCGATCTACGGCTTCGCTTGCGAGACGGGACTGCACGCGCTCAGGCTGCTGGTCGCCGGGCTCTTCGACCGCTTCCCGAAGCTGCAGATCGTGCTCGGCCATTGCGGCGAGGCGCTGCCCTACTGGCTCTACCGCATCGACTATATGCACGGGCACATCTCGGTGACCGGGCGCTACCCGCACGTCAATCCGCTGAAGCGGAAAGCGAGCGACTATCTGCGCGACAATTTTTACTACACGAGCAGCGGCGTGGGGTGGGGGCCGCCCATCATGTTCATCCGTGACGTGATCGGGCCGGAGCGCATGATGTACGCCATGGACTATCCCTGGCAGTTCGTGCCGGACGAGGTGGGGTGGCTCGAACAGATGCCGCTCGACGATGCCGGCAAGAAGCAGTTCTTCGAAGACAATGCGCGCAAGGTCTTCAAGACAAAGTAGTAAGGGCAAGAGCAGGCTGGACTGTCCGTCATCAGAGGTTTTGAGACAGCGAGCGGCATCGTCCGAGGGAGGCTCTGGCTCGTCTGATGGTTGATGTTATGCGGCCTGCCGACGATGCAGCAAGCGTCGGTTTTGGATGGTCTGTCGTTTGATCCTTTCCCGTTCGATGAGGATTGTCTGGTGTCCGCCGCCGCGACGAACGCCTCTTAGGTGATAAGGATCTATTGCTCCCGAGTTCACACTCCGCCTACCATCGCTGCATGAAGAAGGGTTCCCATTAGGGATCAATTCGCGGAAAACGCAGTCCTCGATGCGAGACCTCAAACGCGTCGAGGGCCGCGACCGATCGCTTCTGGCCGTGGAAGTCCGCCTCGGCGTTACGTCCCTCACCATTCGGCGGCGGCTCATCGGAGCCGTCCCTCGGCTTGAAGCTCTTCATCGACGCCCAGGCTTCGATCAGCGTGCCATCGACACTGAAGTGCTCGGTCGAGAGGAGCTTCTTCACGCGCGGCTGCGCCAGCACCGCGGCAAGGAACTTCGCCGCAATGTCGCCTTCCAACAGCCGGTCGCGGTTCTTCGAGAAGACCGAATGATCCCAAGCCGGATCGTCGATGCCGATGCCGACGAACCATCGGAACAGGAGATTGTATTCAAGCCGCTCCATCAGCTGCCGCTCCGAGCGGATCGAGTAGAACGCCTGCAGGAGCATCGCCCGAAGCAGTTTCTCCGGTGCGATCGAGGGCCGTCCAATCGGCGAATAAAGCGGCGCGAACTCCCGCTCCATTGTCGACAGTGCCTCGTTCACGATCGTCCGGATCGCACGAAGCGGATGATCCGCCCGAACCCGCGCCTCAAGGTCGACGTAGCTGAAAAGCTCGCCACTCCAATCGTCCGAACCTCGCACGATTCACCCTCCGCCATTCCACAGGCAGAGTGAATCACGACGACAGCCCGACCGCGATACCCTTCTTCAACAGCCTGCTAATCTTACTGTGTCATAAACGTCGGTGAAGGTTCGTCGGCCTGCGCGGGGCGTTGCAGCACGGACATCGATCGAGGGTCCTCGCCAGCGCGACGGCGAGACGCCGGCGCATTGTGGCGATCGAGTCCGGGATGTGACGCTCGG
>CAZARE010000305.1:0-4859 GCA_964487455.1 uncultured Propylenella sp. | reverse complement strand
GTCGACAAGGACGGCGACCTCGACCTTGCCGTCGGCAATTGGGCGGCGGGCTGGTACCGCCGCATCCCGGGGGAGGAGGCACGCAACCGCATCATCTTCAACGAAGGGGGAGCGCTGACCGGCGAGGTCTACGAAGAGCTTCCGGGGCTGCCGGGCGAGACGCTGACGATGCTGCTCACCGACATCGACATGGACGGGAACCTCGACCTGCTGGAAGGCAACGACTTCGAGATGCCGGACATGTTCCACCGCGGCGACGGCAGGGGCGGCTTTACGCCGATCACGCGGGCCGACGGCATCATCCCGGAGACGACCACCACCACGATGGCGATGAAGACCGCCGATCTGCACAATGACGGCGTGCCGGAAATCTACGTCGCGCAGATCGCCGGACGCTCCTCCGGCGTGCGCAATATGAAGGTCCGCGAGATCGAGGCCTATTGCGACGGCATCGAGCGGCCGGGCGACCTGGAGACCTGCCGGACGAACATGGCGATCAAGCGCTGGTACAAGTCCGGCCACAGCTTCGACCCGAGCTTCGCCGGCCGCTGCCTCGCGCTCACGGGGCGCTACCAGGACGAATGCAAGGCCATGCTGGTGAAGGATTTGGCGATCCAGAGTCGCGATGCTTCGATGTGCGGCCTGATCCCCGTGAGCCAGCCCCGCGCCAAGCAGCTTTGCGACATTCATTTCAAGCCGATCCGCCAGCCGACCCAGGCGGAGATGGACGAGACCGTCCCGCAGATCCTAAGGCGCAACGTGCTTCTGGTGCGCCAGGAGGATGGCACCTATGCGGAGCGCGCCCGCGAGCAGGGGCTGGAGGTCGGCGGCTGGAGCTGGGACACCAAGATCGTCGACGCCGACAATGACGGCTGGCAGGACGTCTACATCGTCAACGGCACCTGGGTGCCGAACGAGGTCACGCCCTCCAACCTGTTCTACCGCAACATGGGCGACGGGACGTTCAAGGAGATGTCTGGACCGTTCGGGCTCGAGGACTACCTGATGACCGCCGCAGCGGTGGCCTTCGACATGGACAATGACGGCGACATCGACTTCCTCACCGTGCCGGTCAACGGACCCGTCATGGCGTTCATCAACAACGCCTCGAAGGGAAACGCCATCGCGTTCACGTTCGAGGACGCGGTCGGCAACCGTTTCGGCATCGGCACCAAGGTGGAAATCCGCTACGGCGGGGACGACGCGCGCATGCAGACGCGCGAGCTGCAGCTCGGCGGCGGTTTCATGTCGTTCGACGCGCCCGTCATGCATTTCGGACTCGGCGAGCACGACATCGTGGACAGCCTTGCAATCCGCTGGTCGAATGGCGGCCTGACGACGCTTGACTCCGCCTTCCCCGCCGGCGCGCTCTACCGCATTGCGCGCCAGCCGGCGGCGACCCGATAGAGCGATGCGCGGAAAGAATGGCTCTATTCCAGCTTAGAATTGCTTCCGCGTCGGCGCTTGTCGGCCTGTGCGTCGCTGCGACGCTTGCAGGTCCAAGCCGGCTCGCCGTTGCTGAAGACGCGCAACGGCCGGCTACGATGGCCGACGCCGAGGACGCCTACCGCGCGGGCGACTACGAACGTGCGCGCGAAACGCTCCTTCCGCTTGCGGAGGAGGGCGACGCGCTGGCGCAGTATCGCTTCGGCTACATGTTCGCGCAGGGACTGGGCGGAGCGAAGGACTTCGGACAGGCAGCGCCGTGGCTGCAGAAGTCGGCCGAGCAAGGGCATACGGACGCGCAGGCGTTGCTCGGCCGTCTCTACTTGCAGGGCGCGGGCCTCGAGCAGGATTTCGCCGCTGCCGCGGACTGGCTGCTGAAGGCCGCCGAGAAGGGGCATGCCGAGGCACAGCTTCATGCGGGCCTCCTCTATCAGCGCGGTATCGGGGTGGAGGCGAATCCCGTTACCGCCCTGTCCTGGCTGCTCTCCGCAGCGCGCCAGGACGTAGCGGAGGCGCAGTACGAGCTGAGCGTCATCTACTCGCGCGGCCAAGGCGCTGCGGAGGACAATGCCGAGGCCGTCAGATGGCTGAGCGCAGCGGCGGAAAACGGGCTCGTCAAGGCGCAGTTCTTTCTTGCCGCCAACTACGCCCGAGGAAGCGGAGTGCCGAAGGACGACGCCAAGGCGTTCGAGTGGTACAAAGCCGCCGCGGAAGGCGGCATGGCGGAGGCGCAGGCCGTCCTCGGCTCTCTCTACATGCAGGGACAGGGCACCGAGCGCGACGAGGCAGAGGGGTTGAAGTGGCTAAGGCAAGCGGCGGAGGCTGGCGAGGCCGGCGCGCAAAGCAATCTTGGCTACGCCTACGCGACGGGGACGGGCGTGCCGCAAGACGATGCGATGGCCGTGGAGTGGTACCGCAAGGCATCAGAGCGCGGCCTTTCTCGCGCGCAGGCCGCCCTTGGGCTCTTCTACGAGACCGGCCGCGGCGTGCAGGAGGACCTCCCCGAAGCTACCTTTTGGTACCGGAAGGCGGCGCGCTCCGGCAACGCGGGCGCCAAAGTGCAGCTCGGACGGCTGCTCGCGGCGGGACAGGTCGAGCTCGGCGAAGAGGAACTGCTTGAGGGAGTGCCGGCGGACTGGGCGCTTGCAGCGGCGCAAGCCGGTGACGAGGCGGCGGTCGCCTGGCTGATCAAGCAGGTCGAAACCGGCTCGGCGCCGGCGGAGGGGCGCCTTGCGGCGCTCTATGCGGCGGGCGTGGGCGTGGCGGCCGACGAAGCAAAGGCAGTGGCGCTCTATGAGAGCGCGGCGCAGGTCGGCGACGTGTACGCGCAGATCGAGCTCGGCCGCCGCTACGCGACCGGAGACGGCGTGAGGCAGGACTACGTGCAGGCGCACAAATGGGCCAACCTGGCTGCCGCGAGAGGAGACCCCGAAGCGATCAAGTCGCGCGACACGTTCAGCAATCTAATGACGCCGGAGCAGATATCCGAAGCGCAGCGTTTGGCACGCGAATGGACGGCGAAGCGTCCGGATGCCGCGGGCGAGTAGACTTGCCGAAGCTTTGCGCCTCAGCGCTCCTGCTTGCCGCGTACGCCTTCGGCGCCCTCCCCTCGTTCCCGGCTTGGGCCGATGCGCTTGAGGACGCTGCCGCAGCACTCCAGCGCAGCGATTATGCCGGCGCGGTCAACCTGCTCACCCGCCACGCGGAAGCCGGCGACGCGGCAGCGCAATCCGCGCTCGCCAAGCTCTTCCAGCTGGGCCGGGGGGTTCCGCAGGATTTCGTCGCCGCCGCCGAATGGTATCGCAAGGCTGCCGATCAGGGCGTCGCCGACGCGGAGAACGCGATGGGGCTCTTCTACGCCGCCGGTCTCGGCGTCAAGCAGGACCTGACAGAGGCGGCGCAATGGTATCAGCGCGCAGCCGCAAAGGGTGACGCGAAGCACCAGTTCGACTTGGCGGTGATGTATGACAACGGCCTCGGCGTCGCGCAGGATCAGGCGCGGGCCGCCGAATGGTACAGCAAGGCAGCGGCGCAGGGTCTCCCCGAAGCGGAGGCAAATCTCGGGCTGCTCTATCATCAGGGGGCGGGCCTCCAACGAGACCTCGCCAAGGCGGTCGCTCTCTATACGCGCGCGGCGGAAAACGGGGTCCCGAAGGCGCAGAACAATCTCGGTTTGCTCTACACGAAGGGCGAAGGGGTGCCGCAGGACTATGAGATCGCGGTCTCCTGGTTTCGCAGGGCCGCCGAGCAGGGGTTCGCGCCGGCGATGACCAATCTCGGCGTGATGTACGACAACGGCTTCGGCGTCCCGCAGAGCGACGCCGAGGCGATCAAGTGGTATCGGGCGGCGGGGCAACAGGGCCCAGGCGAGACGCGATCTCAGCTGGCCCGGACCGGATTTCTCTACGATCCGCGTCTCGCGCCGCCGAAGACCGACCCCGGCGCGATAGAGACGTACCGGGCAGCCTCCCGGCAGGGCGATCCTGTCGCTCAGTTCATCCTCGGCTACCTTCTCACGCTTGGCGTCGGCGTGGAGGCGGACTTCCCGGCAGCCGCGCGCTGGTATGGCGAGGCCGCGGAGAAAGGGCTGGCGCCGGCGATGACCAATCTCGGCCTCCTCCACATTCACGGCCTCGGGGTCCCGCAGGACTACGTGACCGCGTACATGTGGATCAATCTTGCCGCCGCCGGCGGACTCGCCGAGGCCGTCGCCGTGCGCGAAGCGCTCGCCGCGACGATGACGCCGGCGCAGATCAACGAAGCGCAGCAACTAGCCAGCCAATGGTGGGACAAGCGATCGGCGCGGAGCCGCAAACCGGTTCCGTAAACGCTGCCTTAACTTTCGGCGCGAATTTGTCCCGATCTTAATCAATCGCACGCACGCAGAGCGCAATAGTGCCGCTGGTCTTCTCGGCTACGGGGTAAGAACGTGCGCTTGCGGAAATTCTGGAGCGATCAGCGCGGCAACGCGGCCATCATCTTCGGGCTCGCCGCGGTTCCCTTGATCGCGCTCGGCGGCGGAATTGTCGATTTCGCGCATCGGGCCAAAGTTCGCGGCGAGCTGCAGAGCGCGGCCGACACCGCCGCGATCGCTGCGGCACGCGTCCTGCAGCTCGGACAACTCAACCGGAACGGCGATCAGGAGGCCACCGAGGCGGAAGCCATCGCGGCAGCGACACGACTTCTCGACGCCGCGCTGGCCCATTTCGGCGGCAGCGCCGCCGCCGGTTTCAACGTCAGCATCGCCGGCGAAGTGATCAGCATCTCGGCTCAGATCGACGTCGACACGTCGTTCCTCGGCGTGATCGGCATCAATGAGCTCAAAGCCAAGGCGTCGGCGGAAGTTAACCTGCCCGACCCGATCCTGGTCGAGGTTGCGCTGGTGCTCGACTATTCCGGATCCATGCGGGACG
>CAZARE010000304.1:0-19284 GCA_964487455.1 uncultured Propylenella sp. | reverse complement strand
TAGGTTACGCACACGGCGGCTGAAGAGCGCCGCCCATGGCCGCTTCGATCCGCGCCGCACGATGCGGGCGTCGTTGAGGGTCGGCGGCGACATCATCATGCCGGCTTTCCGCGCCCGCGCCGAGCGGAAGCCCCCGATCGTGGCGATCGCGGATATTTCCGGGTCGATGACGCAGTATTCGCGGCTGATGCTGCACTTCCTGCACGCGCTGTCGGAGCGCCGGAAGGTCTATGCGTTCGTCTTCGGCACGCGGCTCACCAACGTCACGAGGCAGCTGCAGCGCAAGGACCCCGACGAGGCGCTCGCCGCTTGCTCCGAGGCTGTGGTGGACTGGTCCGGCGGCACGCGCATCGGATCGGCGCTGAGAGCCTTCAACCGCGATTGGTCGCGCCGCGTGTTGGGGCAGGGCGCCACGGTGCTCCTAATTACCGACGGATTGGAGCGGGAGGAGAGAAACGAAGCTGGCGTCGATCTAGCGCACGAGGTGGATCGGCTGCATCGCTCCTGCCGGCGGCTCATCTGGCTTAACCCCCTGTTGCGCTACGAAGGCTTCGCCGCGAAGGCGCGCGGGGTGCGGTTGATCCTCCCGCATGTCGATGAGTTCCGGCCGGTGCATTCGCTCGAGGCGATCGGCGATCTCGTCGCGGCGCTATCGGACGGCGGGAGCTTGCGCGCCGACCCGCGAAAATGGCTCAATGCAGCGTAACGCGGTGTAAGGCTTTAGACGGCAAAAAAGCGCCATGACCGGTTCCGAAGCCCGCGACTACATGACCGGCCCCATCTCGCGCCAGTTCTCCCGCTGGGAGATCGGCCTCGACGGCGCCATCCACGCGGCCGCGATCCTCGCCGGGGGGATCGGCGCTGCCGCGCTGCTCTGGCTCGCGTCCTCGCGCGGCGGCGCGGGCGAAGTGGCCGCCGTGGCGGTCTATTCCGGCGGGCTGCTCGTCATGCTTGGGTGCTCCTGCGCTTACAATCTGGCGCGGTGGACAAAGCACGGGGCGTGGCTTTGCCGCCTCGACCAGTCCGCCATCTTCGTCATGATCGCCGGCACCTATACGCCGTTCACCGTCCTGCACATGCAGGGCGCATGGAGCTTCAGCCTGACCAGCATCATCTGGTCTGTCGCCGCCGCTGGGATCCTCGTGCGCCTTCTCCACGGGCGTCTCTTCGACCGGATTTCGGTCAGTCTCTACCTTGCGCTCGGCTGGATCGGGCTGGTCGCATTCGCGCCGCTGGTGCAGGCGCTTGACACGACGACCGTCACCCTCCTGATCGTGGGGGGGACGCTCTACACCGTCGGCGTGGTCTTCCATATGTGGGAGAGGCTGCCGTTCAAGACCGTCATCTGGCACGGCTTCGTCGTCGTCGCCGCGGCGACGCATTACGCTGCGGTAGTGGTGAGTATCCTGGCCGCCTCGGCGCCAGCCTAAGCCCTCACTTGGGCGCGCGCTCGGCGATCTCCCTCAGCCTACCCGGCTCCTCAATCGTGATCCGCTCGCGTCCTCCGCTCACCAACCCCTGCTGCTCCCAGGCGGAGAGCACGCGGCTGACCGTATAGAGCGTCGTCCCGGTCATCTCGGCGACCTCCTGGCGCGTGATCGGGAAGGCGACGTCCGCCGCTCCGCCCGGCTGCCGCCCGGACATCTTAACGATCCGCAGCAAGAGGTGCGCCACCCGCCGCTCCACCTCTTCGGTGGAGAATTCTCGGATGCGGGTATGGGCCTCCTGAACCCGCTGTCCGATCGTCTGCAGCGCGTTGACGGCAAGGGCCGGGGCGCGCTCCACCAGAGAAGCCCACGTCGACGAGGGCCAGACAAGCGTCAGGCTCTCCTCAAGCGCCACCGCTGTGGCGGGGTAGTCGGAGCGACCCAGCGCAACGGCCACGCCGTAGAGCTCGCCCGGCTCTACAACCCGCACGATGACTTGCCGGCCGTCGGGGGTCGTCTGCACGACTTTCAGATGGCCCTGCAGCAGAACGTAGAACTCCGTCGCAATCTGGCCCTGCTCGAAGACGGTCTGCTTTCGCTGGACGCGGCGCGTGCGCGCAACGGCCAGAATCGCGCGCAAGTCCTCCTCGGGAATGCTCCGAAAGATCGGGAAGTCCCTGACCAGCGAGACGTCCAGCGTCGACATCCGAGCCTCGGTGCTTGTCCGTGCCTCCGTACAATTACGGAGTACGAAAGTCATCTTTGTTTGCGCTCGCACAAAGAACCTTCGCTGTTCAAAGCCTAGATATGACATCACAGGATTTGAAGGTCGAAAGGATACGACGATGAAGCTGCTGAGCGACAGAAATGATCGGATGCTTCTGGGTGCCGCCGGCGTGCTTCTGAGCACGGGCTTGGCTGTCGGTGTGGGAAGCGCCGTCATCGGGAGCGGAGCCGAGCTGATGACAAGCACGGCACACGCCGCCGTGTTGGCCGGAGACCTGCCCGTCGCGCACAACGTTGCCGCCGGAGTGGCCGCGTCCATCGTCCGCGCCCCGACCGACTTGCCCACGGCAGTCGGAGAACGCGGAGCGGAGACGTTGCGTGTCGAGCTCGAGACCATCGAGCGCATGGGCGAGCTCGGCGACGGCACGACCTACCGCTACTGGACCTTCAACGGCCAGGTCCCTGGTCCCTTCGTCCGCGTCCGCGTCGGCGACACCGTCGAGGTGACTATGAAGAACCACGAGGACAGCTGGTTCCAACACAACGTGGATTTTCACGCGGTGACCGGCCCGGGCGGAGGGGGTGTGGCCACCGTCGCCGATCCGGGCGAGAGCAAGGGCTTCACCTTCAAGGCGCTGAACCCCGGCCTCTATGTCTATCACTGCGCCATTCCGACTGCCGCGCAGCATATCGCCAACGGCATGTACGGGCTGATCCTGGTGGAGCCGGAAGGGGGGCTGCCCAAGGTCGATCACGAGTTCTACGTGATGCAGGGCGAGATCTACACCGAGGAGGCATTCGGCACGCAGGGCGAGCTCACCGAAAGCTACCAGAAGCTCCTGGATGAGCAGCCGGAATACTATGTCTTCAACGGCGCTGCGAACGCGCTCGCGGAGGATAACGCCCTGCATGCTAATGTTGGGGAGACCGTCAGGATCTACTTCGGCGTGGGCGGCCCCAACAAGACCTCCAGCTTCCACGTGATCGGCGAGATATTCGACAACGTCTACAATCTCGCCTCGCTGACCGCCGAGCCGCTGACCGACGTGCAGACGGTCACCGTGCCGCCGGGCGGCGCCGTGGCGGTCGACTTCAAGGTGGAGGT
Organism: uncultured Propylenella sp.; assembly: GCA_964487455.1. Taxonomy (GTDB): domain Bacteria; phylum Pseudomonadota; class Alphaproteobacteria; order Rhizobiales; family Afifellaceae; genus DASWJZ01. Next base: position 16,026 of record CAZARE010000304.1, on the reverse strand, counting down.
TCCGGGCACCTACCTTCTCGTCGACCACGCCCTTTCGCGGGCGGCGCGGGGCTTGATCGGACAGCTCGTCGTTGAAGGCGAGGAGCAGCCGGAGATCTTCCGAGCCCACGAGGAGCCCGCCCAAATGGGCATGAACCACTGACAATCGGCCACGCAGTGTGAAAGGCCCGCCTCGGCGGGCCTTTCGCTTTTTTTTGCACCGGTTCCGACTATTCGAGAGGCCTTACGACCCTATGCAGTGAAGCGATGTCTCGCTTGCGCCGGCCCTCCGCCGCGCATAGGTTTTGGAGACGGAAACGCGGCCAGGAGCGGGCAGCGCGCCCTTCGGAGAACAGGCATGGCGGAAACACGGCTCGACCTCCAACTCGATGTTCTTTCCGCAGCCGAGAGCTGGCGAGGCGAGGGGCGCAATGTTGCGCTCGCCACCGTTGTCGAGACATGGGGATCCGCTCCGCGGCCGGTCGGCAGCCATCTTGTCATCGACGAGGAGGGAAATTTCGAAGGCTCCGTCTCTGGCGGCTGCGTGGAAGGTGCGGTGATCGGCGAGGCGATCGACGTGATCGCGTCGGGCAAGCCGCGTATGCTGGAATTTGGCGTGGCCGACGAGACAGCATGGCGCGTCGGCCTCTCCTGCGGCGGCAAGATTCGCGTCTACGTCGAGAAGGTCGAGTAGCCTCGCGCCTGCCGACATCCCTTCGCCGCAGTCACGCGCGTTGCGATTGGCGGCATACCCGCGCATCCCCTTTCCGGTTGGCACGCCAAGGCCGCTATGCAATCATAATACTAATGGCGCCCTCCGAAGGGTATGCAGCGGGACAACGCCTCAGATGGCACCAGTAGGCATACGCGACGTCCGCAAGTCGTTCGGCTCCGTCGAGGTCATTCACGGCGTCAGCGTCGACATAGAGGACGGCGAGTTCGTCATTCTTGTTGGGCCTTCCGGATGCGGCAAATCGACCTTACTCAGGATGATTGCCGGTCTCGAACAGATATCGCAGGGCGACATTCTGATCAGCGATCGCGTAGTCAACAACGTGCCGCCGAAAGAGCGCGACATCGCGATGGTCTTCCAGAACTACGCGCTCTATCCGCACATGACGGTGGCCGAGAACATGGGCTTCTCGCTGAAGCTAAGGCGAACCGAAAGGCGGGTGATCGAGGAGCGCGTCGGCAAGGCGGCCGATATCCTCGGGCTCCGGCCCTATCTTTCGCGCTATCCGCGCCAGCTCTCTGGCGGGCAGCGCCAGCGCGTCGCCATGGGGCGGGCGATCGTGCGCGACCCGCAGGTGTTCTTGTTCGACGAGCCGCTGTCGAATCTCGACGCGAAGCTGCGCGTCGCCATGCGCACGGAGATCAAAGAGCTGCACCAGCGGCTCGGCACCACGACCGTCTACGTCACCCACGACCAGATCGAGGCGATGACCATGGCCGACAAGATCGTGGTCATGCATGACGGCGTGGTGGAGCAGATCGGCGCGCCGCTCGACCTCTACGACCGGCCGCGCAACCTCTTCGTCGCCGGCTTCATCGGCTCGCCGGCGATGAATTTCCTTAACGGCAAGGTCGTGCGCGACAGTGGGGCGTGGTTCGAGACGGCGAGCGGTCGCCGGCTGCCGCTATCACCTGACACCGCTGCGCGCGACGGCCAGAAGGTGGTCTATGGGATTCGGCCCGAAAACCTGCACGCGTCCGATGAGGGAACCGAAGCCGAGGTGGTGGTGGTGGAGCCGACCGGGGCGGAGGTGCAGGTTTTCGCGCATCTCGATGGCCAGGATATCACCGCCGTGTTGCGCGAGCGCTTGCTGCTGAAGCCCGGGACAACGGTGCGGCTCGCGCCGGACATGTCGCAGGTGCATCTTTTCGACGCACAAACGGGGGAAAGAATCTGACTCGAATCGGAATCCGAATCCACAAGACAACGAGCGGAGGAAATGACGATGGGTATTTCAAGACGCGAGCTTCTGCGTACCGGCGCGGGCCTGGTGGCCGGCGCTGCCGGCGCGAGGCTGATCAGCACCCCGGCATTCGCGCAGGACATGAGCTTCGAGCCTGAGGCAGGGGCGGAGCTGCGCGTGCTGCGGTGGTCCAAGTTCGTCCAGGGCGACGAGGACCTCTGGATGGCGAACACCGCAAGATTTACAGAGACTACTGGCGTCCCCGTGCGGATCGACAACGAGGCGTGGGAGGACGTGCGCCCGAAGGCCGCCGTCGCCGCCAATATCGGCTCGGGCCCGGACGTTATTATCGGATGGTTCGACGACCCGCATCAATATCCGGACAAATTGGTCGACGTGACCGACCTCGCAGAGTACCTGGGCGGCAAATATGGCGGCTGGTATCCGGTCGCGGAGCGCTACGGCACACGCGAAGGCCGCTGGATCGGCCTGCCGCTCGGCGCGCCCGGCGCCTGCATGAACTACCGCATCTCGGCGGTGCAGGAAGCCGGATACGAGCGCTTCCCGCAGGACTACGAGGAGGTGCTTGACTGCGCTAAGAAGATGAAGGCGAACGGGCATCCGCTTGGCATGGCGCTCGGCAATGCGGTCGGCGACGGCAACGGCTGGCTGCACACGATCCTGTGGGGCTTCGGCGGCCAGATGGTCGACGAGGACAATCAGGTAGTGTTGAACAGCCCGGAGACGGTTGCAGCGCTCGAATATGTGAAGGAGCTCTTCGAGACATTCGTGCCTGGCACGCTTTCGTGGCTCGACCCGCACAACAACAGGGCGTTCCTCGCCGGAGAGATCTACGCCACCAACAACGGCATCTCGATCTACTACGCCGCCAAGAATTCGGACGATCCGTCCATCCAGGCAATCGCCGAGGACATGGACCATGTGAACATGCCGATCGGGCCGGTAGGCGAGCCGACCGAGCTGCACCTGTTCACGCAGGCGATGGTGTTCGCCCATTCGCCCTTCCCAAATGCTGCCAAGGAATATCTCCGCTTCATGTGGGAACGCGAACAGTACGAGCCCTGGCAGCAGGCGGCGATCGGCTACGTCACACAGCCGCTGGCGGCCTATGAATCAAATCCCATCTGGACCGCGGATCCGAAGCACACGCCGTTCCGCGACGTGATCAAGAATATGCGCTGGAACGGCTACGCCGGGTCGCTTGGCTACGCCTCGGCGGCGGCGATGGCCGACTACATCGTCGTCAACATGTTCGCGGCGGCCGCGTCCGGAGATGTGACGCCGCAGGAAGCGGCCGAGCGGGCCCATCGGCGGGCCGAGCGCTACTACCGCGTCTGAGACGGAACGCAACTAGGCGCGGGCGGGGCCGCGGCCCCGCCCGTCGGCTACGCGGCGGGCCGGCGGCTCTTCCGCAGGCGGGCCGGCCGAGCGGGGAGGATCGATGGTCGCCGAGACGCAGACAATACCCCGGATAGGCGCGGAGGCTACGCGCGGCGTGCGCCAGCGCGTCCTCACCAACCGCAACTTCCTTGCCTTCTGGTTCATGCTGCCGGCGGCGGCGATCCTGCTTCTGTTCCTCGCCTATCCCCTGTTCCTCGGCATCTATCTGTCGATGACCGACACCACGATCGGTCGCCGCGGCCATTTCATCGGGCTTGAGAACTTCGAGTGGCTGGGCCGTGACCGGGTGTTCTGGCTGTCGGTATTCAACACCTTCATATACACCTTCGTCGCCAGCATCCTGAAGTTCGTTCTCGGCATGTGGCTGGCGCTGCTTCTGAACCGCCACCTGCCGTTCAAGGCCTTCATCCGCGCGATCGTGCTCCTGCCGTGGATCGTGCCGACCGTGCTGACGGCGATCGCCTTCTGGTGGATCTACGACAGCCAGTTCTCGATCATCTCCTGGATGCTGCTTCGGCTCGGCATCATCGAGACCTCGATCAACTTCCTAGGCGAACCGAACAACGCCCGGATGAGCGTGATCGCGGCCAACACCTGGCGCGGCATTCCCTTCGTCGCCATCACGCTGCTCGCCGGCCTGCAGACCATCCCGCAGTCTCTCTACGAGGCCGCCACGATCGACGGGGCGAGTCCTTGGCAGCGTTTCCGCCACATCACGCTACCGCTCCTGACCCCGATCATCGCCGTCGTGATGACGTTCTCGGTGCTGTTCACCTTTACCGACTTCCAGCTCATCTACGTCCTGACCCGCGGCGGACCGCTCAACGCCACGCATCTAATGGCGACGCTCTCCTTCCAGCGCGCCATCCCCGGCGGGCAACTCGGCGAAGGCGCCGCCATCGCCGTCGCCATGATCCCCTTCCTGCTAGCGGCGATCCTGTTCAGCTATTTCGGGCTGCAGCGGCGCCGCTGGCAGCAGGGCGGCAGGGACTGAGGGAATGCCCACGGCCGCCCCCGACACTTCGCCCGCCGTCGTCCGACGCAGCCTGCTCGCGCGCCGCGAGCGGGCAGCCACGGTTGACACGGTCGGGATGACTTATCTGGAGAGCCTGCCGCGCCGTTGGGTGACGATCTACATTCCGCTAGCCGTCTTCGTCTTCGTGCTGCTCTTTCCATTCTATTGGATGGGCGTGACGACCTTCAAATCGAATGAGGAGATGTTCAATTTCCGCGAGTTCAGCCCGTTCCTGGTGGCGCGGCCGACGCTTGCGAACATCAACCGGCTGTTCTTCGAGACGAACTATCCGAGCTGGCTGTGGAACACGATGCTGGTCGCTTTCGTGTCCACCTTCCTGTCGCTGTTCTGCGCCGTCTGTGCCGCCTACGCGATCGAGCGGCTGCGCTTCCACGGCTCGCGCTTCATAGGGATGGCGATCTTCCTCGCCTATCTGGTGCCACCTTCCATCCTATTCATCCCGCTCGCGACGATGGTCTACACCTACGGCATCTTCGACACGCGGCTGGCGCTGATCCTCACCTATCCGACCTTCCTGATCCCGTTCTGCACCTGGCTCTTGATGGGTTATTTCCGCACCATCCCCTACGAGCTGGAGGAGTGCGCGCTGATCGACGGCGCCTCTCGCCTGCAGATCCTGGTCAAGATCATGCTGCCGCTCTCCGTCCCTGGTCTGATCTCGGCCGGCATCTTCGCCTTTACGCTGTCGTGGAACGAATTCATCTATGCGCTGACCTTCATCTCCTCGTCGGAGAACAAGACCGTGCCGGTCGCGGTGGTGACGGAACTGGTGGAGGGCGACGTCTACAATTGGGGCTCGCTGATGGCCGGCGCGCTGATGGGTTCGCTACCGGTTGCGATCCTCTATGCGTTCTTTGTCGAGCACTACGTTTCGTCCATGACGGGGGCCGTGAAGGAATAGCGGCTTAGCACATCCTTCTTTCCCCTCCCGAACAGACAGGATATTGGTGAGTAAGACGTGCGGCCATGATTGACCGCGCGATCTTGGTTGGGGGGCCGCCATCTCGCGTATTTTTGCTTCCGCTTCCGTTCTCTCGCTGCTCGGCAGTGTCGCTGCGGCGGCCGACCTTCCTCCCCCGGTGATGGTCGCGCCTCCCTCGCAACTGACGGCGCCGACGCCCATCGCCTTCAACTGGAGCGGGTTCTATTTCGGTGGCCACGGCGGTTGGAGCTTCGGCAGCGGAGCGTCCACCGACGGCGCGTCGATCGGCGGTCAGGGGGGCGTCAACTGGCAGTACGGGCGCTTCGTGGTCGGCTTCGAAGGCGGGGCGAGCTGGGTCGACTGGGGCAGCGCGGATTCGGTGATTACCGGGCTTGCTCGCGGCGGACTGGCTCTGGACCGGGTCCATGGCTACGGCGCCGTCGGACTTGCTACGAGAGATGTTACGGCATTGGTGGGCTGGGTTGCCGGCGCGGGGGTCGAGTACGCGATCGGCGACCGTTGGACGGTCGGCCTTGAGTACCTCCACTACGATTTCGCCTCGGACGACTCCGAAGTGATCCGGGGGCGCGCCAACTATCATTTCGGCCGCCCGTTCAACGGGCACGCAAGATACGGCGACGACTTCGCCCATGGCGGCATTTTCGACGAGGTGCGGCTCGGGGTGTTCGCCTTCTGGCAGGAGAACGCGAGCACCGAGGAGGGCGTCTACGGAACGGCGCAGGTGCTCTTCGATCCTTTCTTCGGTCCGATGGACAATCGGATCCTCAACGTCCTGCTTAGGCCGCGACCGCATATCGGCGCGACCGCATCGCCCACGGGCACCGATCAGGTCTTTGCGGGCCTCACCTGGGCCGTTCCTCTGGGCCGCATCTTTTTTGTCGAAGCATCCTTCGGCGGCACTGTGCACAATGGACCCATCGCCGGCGCCCAGGTCTCGCTCGGCTGCCACGCGCTGTTCCGCGAGAGCTTTGGAGTGGGCGCCAATATCGGCGAGCAGTGGCGCGTGATCGCCAGCGTTGACCACTCCTCACACAACGAATTCTGCAGTGAGGAGAACGACGGACTGACGCATATCGGCGCCAGCGTGGGCTATCGTTTCTAGGGCGCTGGCGCCGCAACATCGCGGGTGAATTAGCCATCATTTCGATGCTGCGGTTGCGTCCCCAGATATGGCATGGTCCTAGCGAAGCGGGACAGGCGCGGAGCCGACCATGAAGCTCGACATCCTCAAGGAGCTGAACGCGGCGCGGGCGGAGAGGCGCGCGGCAATCCTCGTCACCGACACTGGAACCGGCGACGCCAGGCTGATCAGCCGCGACGCGGTGAGTGCCGACCCGCTGGCTGAGGAGCTTCAGAAGCGCATGCGCTCCGGCCGCTCCGGCATGCTCGAAGACGGCCGCACCTTCTTGACGGTGCAGGTGCCGCCGCCGCGGCTCCTCGTCGTCGGCGCGGTCCATATCAGCCAGGCACTGGCGCCTATGGCGCGGCTGGCCGGCTTCGACGTTACGATCATCGACCCGCGCACGGCATTCGCGACGCCGGAGCGCTTTCCTGACGTGCCGCTCATCGCCGAGTGGCCGGAGGAGGCGCTAAAGCAGGCGCCGCTCGACCCGTTTACGGCGCTGGCGGCGCTCACCCACGATCCCAAGATCGACGACGGGCCGATCCTTGCCGCGCTCGCTGCGGAGTGCTTCTATATCGGCGCGCTGGGGAGCCGGAAGACGCACGGGAAGCGCGTCGAGCGTCTGCTGGAGCAGGGCGCCTCGGCGAAGGCGCTTGAGCGGATCCATGCGCCGATCGGCATCGACATAGGCGCATCCTCGCCGGCAGAGATTGCCGTCGCGGTCCTGGCGGAGATCATCGCGGCGCAGAGGCGGGGGCGCCAGGCGGAACGGATCGCGGCCTGAGGCGCCGATGAGGTTCGGGCCTGTCCCCCTTGCCGAAGCGGAAGGCGCGATCGCCGCGCATTCGCTGCGGCATGCCTCCGGCGTGGTGAAGAAAGGAACCAGGCTCACCTCCGAAGTGCTTGCCCGCCTCAAGGCAGAGGGTGTTCGCGAAGTCGTGGTGGCGCGTCTCGAAGCTGGCGACTTGCATGAGGATGAAGCAGCGCGCCGCATCGCGGAGATTCTAAAGGGCCCGCATATCCGCCTCGACGACGCCGGCACCGGCCGCTGCAATCTCTACGCGGAACGGGCCGGGCTTTTCGTCGTCGACCGCTCCGTGGTCGACGCGCTCAACCGTGTCGATCCGGGCGTCACGGTGGCGACGCTCGAAGCGTTCCAGCCGGTCGAGGCCGGCCGCATGGTAGCTACTGTGAAGATCATTCCCTTTGCGCTGCCCGGCCGTGCCGTGGAAGCCGCCGGCGATTTGGCGAACGCGCCGGTGCTATCGGTGGCGCCGTGGAAGCCGCTGAAGGTCGGGCTCGCGGCGACCACCCTTCCGGGCCTCAAGCCGAAGGTTATGGATAAGACGCGGCGCATCCTGGAGGAGCGGCTGAAGCCAGCCGGCGCGACGCTTGTCGACGAAGTACGCGTGGCGCACGCGGTCCCGGCGCTCGCCGGTGCACTGGCAAGGCTGCGGGACGAAGGCGCCGACCTGATCGTCGCTTTCGGCGCTTCCGCCATCACCGACGTGGCGGATGTGATCCCGGCGGCGATCGAGGCGGCCGGCGGCAACGTGGAGCATTTCGGGATGCCCGTCGACCCGGGCAACCTCATGCTTATCGGCAAGCTTGACGGCCGCCCCGTGCTTGGCGCTCCCGGTTGTGCCCGCTCGCCGGCGGAGAATGGCTTCGACTGGGTGCTCAATCGCTTACTCGCCGGGCTCGAGGTCGCGCCGGAGGCGATTACAGGAATGGGCGTCGGCGGCCTCCTCATGGAGATCGTGTCGCGGCCGCAACCACGCGAGCCGGCCGACAGCCGCCATGACTGCGCCGCCGCCATCATTCTCGCCGCCGGGCAGTCGCGTCGCATGGGCGGCCCGAATAAGCTCTTGGCGCGCTTTGGCGGCGAGCCTCTGATCCGCCGCATGGCAAGGCGGGCGATCTCATCCAAGGCCGATCCAGTCATTATTGTCACCGGACATCGCGCAGGAGACATCAAGCACACCCTTGACGGTCTGGATGTGCAGATCGTGCACAATCCGGACTTCGCCGAAGGTCTCGCCACATCGCTGAAGACGGGGCTTCAGGCGGTACCTGAGCACGCGCATGGCGCGTTGGTTCTGCTTGCCGATATGCCGGAGATCACTCCGGCCATAATGGACCGCCTGATAGACGCGTTCCGCGCGCGCCAGGGACCGGCCATCGTGCTGCCGACGATCGCGGGCAAGCGCGGCAATCCCGTGCTGTGGTCGCGCGACTTCTTCCCCGAGCTGATGACGGTGACCGGAGACACAGGCGCCCGGCACATCCTCGCGCGCCACGAGGAGGCGGTGGAACGCGTGGAGATCGGCGCCGCGGCCGGCGTCGATATCGACACGCCGGAGGCGCTCGTAAAGGCCGGCGGCGCGCTCGCCGAACAGGCGTGAACCGCGTGCGCGGACGAATCGCGCTATAGCTGGCGCCGCAACTGGAGACACGCCGATGCGCAGGATTCTCCTCATAGCCACTTTGGTTGTCGTGCCCGCGTCCGCTACGGCGCAGGATTTGGTCGCCGAAGGACGGGCGCTGACGGAGGAGAGATGTGCGCGCTGCCATGCGATCGGCGCCGAGGGAGAAAGCAGGCTTCCAATTGCGCCGCCGTTCCGAACGCTGTCGGAGCTCTATCCTGTGGAGAGCCTGGAGGAGTCACTGGCGGAAGGGATCGTCAGCGGGCATCCCGCGATGCCGGAGTTTGTTTTTGAGCCGGATGAGATCGGGGCGCTCATCGCCTACCTTCGGTCGATCCAGCCGATGTGAGCTGGCAGCACTCCACGGTAAAGGCTGCTAAACGATTGTAACCGTTTGGTAAATCGGGAACCGCACGCTACTGGTTCAAGTTGCTGCTTCGCCTTGAGCCCGAACCCAAGAGGGTCAACATGCGTGAGATCACCGACCACGACTTTCGCACCGTGTTCTTGAGCAACAGGGCCGGTTATGGCCTCGCCACGGCGAACATTCTCTACTACATGCCCGAGAAGCCGAAGCTGCTGCAGACCTTCATCTGGCAGTTCTACGACGTGGCACCGGGCTATCCGCGGTTGACCAAGTTCCTGAATTTCTGGACCGCCGAGATCGATGGGATTATCCATTTGGTCGAGGTGGCTCACAAGCAGCTCGTGAGCCAAGCGGAAGTTCGGATGGCGCGCTTCCACGGCCAGCTTCACTAGCTTCACCCGAGAGCCGAGGCACAAGGAATCTGCGCACCCGACGCGGTGGTCGAGCCGGTTGTTCTCCGCAAGCGTTGGAGGCGCTAGTTCGGCACCGGCGCAATGACGATACCGTCCTGCTCCGGCGCGCCCCAATAGACCGGGCCGACGATGCGTACCGGTTTTCCGTCCACGCCCGAGGCGATCGATCCCGTTGCCGGCGCTTGCTCCTCGGTGGCAAGCGCGCGCGGCACGAAATCGCCAGCGCGGTTGGACAGCGTCTCAGGGTCCTCGCCGGGCGTCGGCCTTGGGCGGGGCGCCGGGGCGGTGGGATCGGCCGCCGACACGCCGGACGCTGCCTGCATCGTCGCGACCGAATAGCCGCCCGGTGGCTGGCAGCTGCAGTCGGGGTCGAAGCTTTCGCGATACTTGAAAGCGGTCGGGAGCACCGAATAGGGCGCGCCAGCGATCGACGTCATGCTCTCCGGCCCGCCGCCTGGATTGGCATGATAGTAGAGTTCGGACTGCGCGCCCGGACACAGGGCCTGGCAGGCGCGCGCGTCGACCGAAAACTGATTTGGCACGGTGGAGAAGCTGATCGGGAAATAATAGCCGTCGCAGGTGCGGACACACAGCGTGCGATAGGTTCCCCGGCTTGAATAGAAGGAATCGTCCTCCCACTGCCGACGCCGATCCGGCGCCGCCTCAAAGATGCTTCGCCCCGGCAGATCGCAGTCGGCCCTGCGCATCATGTCGCGCAGTTCGCGAATACGATAATTCCGGTCGTCGCCAGCCTGCCGTCTCAGCTGGTCGAGCCGCGCGAGGTTTTCCTGCATCTCCCGCAGCCTGGGCAAGAGCGTTCCGCAGGCCTGGTCGGGCTCGCGGCGAAATAGGAAGAAGCCACCGCCGAAGCAGCCGGCGTCGCGCACGCGCCGCTCAGCCTGAGCAATGACATTTGCTTGCTCACGATAGGCACGCTCATAGCGCGAGCGGTCGCTGAAGCCGCTTTGGCCGCGCGAAAGGAGATGCATCATCTCCGCCTGCATGGTGAAGCAGGTCTGCGCTGGCGCAACGCCTACGGCGCATGCGCCAGAGAGCGCGCTGGCCGTTATCCATCTGGCGAGCCGACGCAAGCGACCTCCGCGAGTTCCAGCACCGCGATTCCGAGAGAATCGGCGGTTACTGACCCTACCCGATTAAGGGACCTTGGCGGCGATTTGAGGCGAGGGCGTGGCCGTCCGGAGCCGTCCTGGCGAGCCCTCGCCCCGAGTGTCCCGGCCCTACGATGCGGCCACTCGCCGCGTCGGGTCACGAGCGCCGCGTGTAGCAGGATTGCAAGCATCAAGGCGTTGAGGCTGTGCCAGAGCCAGTGCGTGCCGACCGGGAGGTCCGCGCAGAGCGGCAGGTCGAGGGTGCGCAGGGTAAGCGAAACAAGGAACACGCCGCTCGCCAGCAGCAGAAGATGCGCTGCCGGATGGCCGGACCTAGCGAGCAAGCCACCGATCACGAGCATGGCGAGAAGAGCGGGCACATAGGCGGCGGAGCCGGCGATCAGGGGCGAGAGCAGCCCCTCGATCGGCCAGTTGAGGACGAAGAACGCCACGATCACCAGGCCCGTCATCGGCCAGGAGAGTCTGAAGAAGCGCAGCAGTGCGAGCGCAAGGTAAGCATAGATGAAGAGCGTGATAGGCGCGACGTCGGCGATGATCGACCAGCCATTCGCGAAGGTGTGGAAGAGGAACGAGCCGATCCCGATCACGGCCACAAGGAGGGCAAGGGCGAGGACCGCCATGTCCCTTCGTCCGCTTCTTCGCAGCGTAGCTAGCACGTACGCGGACGCCGCTATGAACGCGAGATTGGAGAGGGCATTGACCGGCTCCGCCCAGAGCCCGGGCCCGAGCCTTTCGCAATAGAGATCGATTGGTGCCGTCCAGTCCATGCGGGGAGATTAGCACTACGATTGCCCCAGCGGGGCCCGCGAAACCCGCTGCGGAAGCCGGACATTTGCGCCGCACGAAATCGGGGCGCTTTGGCAAGGCGGCGGAACGGTCTGAGGTCGTTGGCGAGGCGCTTGCGCCCCGGCCGGCTTTAAATCATGATGGATTCGCTTTGGTTCCCCGCCGGCGCGAAACGCGCCTGGGGATGAAATGGGAATGCGGTGCGGAACGACCCAAGCCGGGGTTCCAAATCCGCAGCTGCCCCCGCAACTGTGAGCGGCGAGCCGACCCGCAGCGTGCCACCGGAAACGGGAAGGCGCGGGAGAGGCACCGACCCGCGAGCCAGGAGACCAGCCGGGCTTGGAACTCGTTACCCGCCGTCGGAGGGACGGCAAGGAGGTCTCATGAGAACGGATCTAGCCACCACATCGATCGCCGCGACCGGGCAATTTGCCCGATGGCCGGCGCTTGTGGCGTTCGCCTTCGGATTGCTCGTTGTCTTCGGCGCGGGCTTTGCCAGCCCTTCGGCGATCCACAACGCGACCCACGACACGCGCCACGCCTTCGGCCTTCCCTGCCACTGAGGCAGCCATGCTCAAATCCCTGATTCTGAGCGCCGCCGCGGCCGGCGTGGCGGCAGGTCTTCTTACTGCTGCGCTGCAGCACGTAACGACGACTCCCATCATTCTCGAGGCGGAAAAGTATGAAGGCGTTGCAGCGGCACAGGACCATTCCGCTTCGATCGGCCAGCGCGATGCCGGCGTCGTGACCGCGACGCACGGGCACGAAGAGGAATGGGCGCCAAGCGACGGCATCGAACGCACGTTCTATACGTCGCTCGCCACCGTGGTGACGGGGGTCGGCTTTGCGCTGATGCTGCTTGGCGCCATGGTTCTTTCAGGCGCCCGGATCGATGCGCGAACGGGACTTGCCTTCGGGGCAGCCGGCTTCGCGGCAGTGGCGCTGGCGCCAGCGCTCGGTCTACCGCCGGAGATTCCTGGCAGCGGCGCTGCGGAGCTTGTTGATCGGCAGCTCTGGTGGTTCCTGGCGGCGGCCGCGACCGCGGCCGGCCTCGCGGCGGTCCTGCTTGGAAGGCATTTCGTGGTGCGCCTGCTTGGCGTGGGGCTGATCGCGTTGCCGCATATCGTGGGGGCGCCGTACCCTCCTGCCTATGCGAGCACCGCGCCGGCCGAGCTTGCCGGGCATTTCGCCGCGGCGTCGCTCGTCGTCACAGCGGTCTTCTGGGCAGTGCTTGGGAGCACGTCCGGCGCGGTATATCGGCGCCTGTCGCAGCCATGAAGGCCGGCACGCTCCTCGTGCTCGGTGGGGCGCGCTCGGGCAAGAGCGCTTTTGCGGAGCGCCTGGTCGTGGAGAGCGGTCTCGAACGGGTTTGTATCGCCACAGCGCGTCCCGGCGACGCGGAGATGCGAAAGCGGATCGCCGAACACCGCTCGCGCCGCGGCGCGGGCTGGCTCACGGTCGAAGCGCCCGAGCAGCTTGAATACGCATTGACGGCGGAGGCTCGCGAGGGCAGGGCCGTGCTCGTCGATTGTTTGACGCTGTGGCTCTCCAACCTGATGCATACCGGCGCCGACACCGAGCTGCGCGGCCAAGCCCTCGCGGACACCGCCCGGAGACTGCCGGCGCTCGTCGTGTTCGTTTCCAACGAGGTCGGCCTCGGCCTCGTTCCCGAGACGCCGCTTGGCCGCAGCTTCCGCGACGCCCAGGGACGGCTCAATCAAGCCGTCGCAGGCGTTGCCGACCGTGTCGTGTTCATGGCCGCCGGCCTGCCCCTCTATCTAAAGGGAGGGCCGGAATGAGCGCCGCTCCAGGGCGTATCCCGACCACGATCGTCACCGGCTTTCTCGGCGCCGGCAAGACGACGCTGATCCGCCACCTCTTGCAGAATCCCGGCGGACGCAGGATCGCCCTCATTGTCAACGAGTTCGGCGATGTCGGCTTTGACGGCGAGCTGTTGTCCGAGTGCGGCAGCGACGCCTGTAGCAGGGACGACATCATCGAGCTCGCCAATGGCTGCATCTGCTGCACCGTGGCCGACGACTTCCTGCCGGCGATGGAGGCGATACTTTCCCGCGCGGCTCCGCCCGACCACATTGTTATCGAGACGTCCGGACTGGCGTTGCCGCAGCCGCTGGTGAAGGCCTTCGCTTGGCCCACGGTGAAAAGCAGGGTGACGGTCGACGGCGTGGTGACGGTCGTTGATGCAGCGGCGGTGGCGGAGGGTCGGGTCGCCTCCGACGAAGCCAAGCTCGCCGAACAGCGCGCGCGGGACCTGTCTCTTGAGCACGACGATCCGATCGAGGAGCTGTTTGAGGACCAGCTTCGCTGCGCCGACCTTGTCGTCATCGCCAAGGCGGATCTCGTGGACGAAACGGGCCTTGCCCGCGTGGAGAGCGCGATCGCCGAAGACCGCCGACCTGGGGCGCGGACGCTGCGAGTGGCGAACGGCGCGCTGCCGGCCGACATCCTGCTTGGTCAGGCGGCCGCCGCCGAGGCCGACACGGAGGGACGCAAGAGCCATCACGAGCTGAACGGCGAGGAGCACGAGCACGACGACTTCGACAGTTTCGTGCTTCGTGCCGCGGCGCCGGATCGTGCAAACTTCGAAGAACGGGTGCGCGCCGCCATGGCCGTGGACGGGGTGCTGCGCATCAAGGGCCTAGGCACGGTCGAGGGGCGCAAGGCGCCACTCGCCGTGCAAGCGGTCGGCCCGCGCGTTGAAACCTGGTTCGTGCCGGGTGCGCGCACGCCCGGGCTGGTGGTGATCGGGCTGAAGACTGTCGATCGCGTTGCCGTGGAGCGAGCGCTCCAATGCACCTCCTAAGAGGCCAGTCGCGCAGTCTTACGGGCGACGCCGAGCCGGTGGATCTGGAGCAGTCGCCCGGCGACATCGTCATTCTCTCTGCGGCCGACACGGAAATCGCCGGGCTTGCGGTTGCGCGGCGCGCGCTGGGCGAGCCGTTCCCGTCCGTGCGCCTCGCCAACTGGATGCAGCTCTTGCATCCCTATTCCGTCGACCTCTATGGAGACGCCGTTCTTCGGCACGCCAAGCTGGTCGTGCTGCGGCTGCTCGGCGGTGCCTCCTATTGGCGCTACGGCCTGGAGGAGGCGACGCGGCTGGCGCGCGCCAACGGAACAAAGCTTCTCGTCGTCTCCGGCGACGCAACCTGGGACGCGGCGCTCGCCGCCCATGGCACGGTGTCGAACGAGACGGCGCGGAAGCTCTGGTCGTATCTCGTGGATGGCGGGTCGGAGAACCTACTCAACGGGCTGCGCTACGCCGCCCACCTGATCGGAGAAGGCGGGGAACCGGAGGCCGCGACGCCGCTTCCGACGGCAGGAGTTTACGAGCCGGCGGCGCCGCTTGCACCACTCCCTCTGCCACACCGGGAAAGGGGTGGGCGCCGTGCCGAGGGAGGACGGCCATCGCGCATCGCAGCCATCGTCTTCTACCGCGCCCTGATGCAGGCTGGGCAGACGGAGCCGATCGATGCGCTGGCGGCGGCGCTCGCCGAGCGCGGCCTGCGGGCGCTGGCGGTCTACGTCTCCAGTCTGAAGGCTGAGGAGGATGCCGCCTTCGTCGCTGAGGCCTTCGCGGAGCACGCGCCGGCGGTCGTGATCAACGCGACCGCCTTCGCACTGTCACAGCCCGGCCAGGAGTTTGCTGGAACCGTGCTCGACGGCAACGACCGGCCGGTGGTGCAGATCACCTTAGCCGGCGTCTCCGAGGAGGCGTGGGAAGCGTCTACCCGCGGCCTGTCGCCGACCGACCTCACCATGAATGTGGTTCTGCCGGAGGTCGACGGGCGCATCATCACCCGCGCGGTCTCCTTCAAGGAAGCGGGCGCGCTCGACCCGCTCACCGAATGCCGCCCGGTCCGCTACCGGCCGAAGAGGGACCGCGTCGCCTTCGTCGCCGACCTCGCAGGGCGCTGGGCCAGGCTGCGCGCGAAGCCGAACCGCGACAAGCGCGTTGCGATTGTTCTTTCCAACTACCCGAACCGCGACGGCCGCATCGCCAACGGCGTCGGGCTCGACGCGCCGGCCTCGGCAGCGAACGTGCTGAGGGCGATGCGCGAAGCGGGGTACGATGCCGACGGCGCGCCAGCAACTGGGGCCGCATTGATGGCGTTGCTCCTCGCTGGTCCCACGAACGCGCGAAACGCCAAGTCCAACCCTGGGATTTCATTTGCACTGGATGATTATTCGACATGTTTCAGTAATTTACCGCGAGAGGTTCAGCGCCAGGTCCAAGCCCGCTGGGGCGCTCCGGGCTCCGATCCGATCGTCGCCAGCGACGCCTTCGTCCTCCCGGCGCATCGCTTCGGCAATGTCGTCATCGGTATCCAGCCGGCGCGCGGCTATCAAATCGACCCGAAAGCGACCTACCACGACCCGGACCTTGTGCCGCCGCACGCCTATTTCGCCTTCTACTTCTGGCTGCGCGAGGAATTCGGCGCCGACGCGCTCGTCCATATGGGAAAG
>CAZARE010000303.1:0-7024 GCA_964487455.1 uncultured Propylenella sp. | reverse complement strand
TGCATCGGCGGGACGGGTCGTCGCCGCGACACCGGCGAGTGACCGCCGGTCGAAGGCGATCGATTTCACCAAGGCGAATACCGGGGTTCCCGGCGCTAGACGGAGCTCGGCGACGGCAGCGCGCGTCACGCGGGCGCGCAGATTCGCGCCGCCGACATCCACTAGGGTCTCGGCGAACGCCGTGTCCGGCTCTTCTTCAATCTGCCTGATGGTTCCGGAAAGGATGTTGCGGACCGAGATATTGGTCGGGCGAACGGTCGCCAGCGATACATCGCGGGCACGCACGCGGAGGCGAATCTCGCTGCCGATGGGCAGGTCCACCATCGGCATGTCGATCGGTTGTGCGTGATGGTCAAGGCGCGTCAGACGGAATCGGGTATCGTGACCGACAACTCGTGCGGTGAGAACCACACCTGCCTCGAAACGTCCTGTCGCGGGCTGAAGGTCGAGGCGCTCCAGCACGTCCGTCACCGGTCCATCGGCGACCTTCTCCCCGGCGGCGAGAACCACTATGCGCTGCGCCAATCGCGCGACCTCGTCGATAGCATGAGTCACATAGATGACCGGGACGCCGAACGTTCCCGGGAGCCGCTCGATATAGGGAAGGATGTCCGCTTTGCGCTGGGCATCGAGCGCGGCAAGCGGCTCGTCCATCAAAAGGAGCCGCGGACGAGTCAGAAGGGTTCTTCCGATAGCGGCCCTCTGCCGCTCTCCGCCCGACAGGGAACCGGTGCCTCGCGAGAGCAGTGGCCGCAGATCGAGTGCTGCAATCACCTCGTCCATACTAACCCGATTGTCGATACGGACAGAGCGGCGTTCCGCATAGCGCAGATTGCCCGCGACCGTGAGGTGGGGAAACAGGCGCGCGTCTTGAAAGACGTAGCCGACGCCGCGCCTGTGCGGTGGCATGAAAATCCGGGCCCTGGCGTCAAGCCATGTCTCTTCGCCGAAGGCAATACGGCCTTCGGCCCTTATCTCCAGGCCGGCAATGATACGCAGCAGCGTGGTCTTTCCGGAGCCACTGGGCCCGAACAGGGCGGTAATGCCGTCCATTCCAAAGCGATGAGAGATGTCGAGCTCGAAATCCGGATAGGCGATGCTCGCATCGACGGCTAGCTCCGTCATCGCTTACCCCACGTGAACCGGAGAGCGGCGGTTCGCCGTGTAGACAAACACAAGCACGAGAAAGGAGAAGATCAGGAGTCCGGCCGAAAGGATGTGTGCATCTGCGTAGTTGATCGTCTCGACATGCTCATAGATGGCGATCGATATCACCTTCGTTCTGCCGGGTATGTTCCCGCCGACCATCAGGACCACACCGAACTCGCCCATGGTATGCGCGAAGGTCAGCACCGTTGCCGTCAGATAGCCACGCAACGCCATGGGGGCGGCGATTGTGAAGAACGCATCGAGCGGCGAGGCGCGGAGGGTGGCGCCGGCTTCGAGCGGTCCCCGTCCGACGGCTTCAAATGCGCCCTGAAGCGGCTGCACAGTGAACGGCAGCGAGTAGAAGACCGAGGCGACCACCAGTCCCGTGAACGAGAAGGTCAGCGTGCCGCCGGTCAGGCTGACCCAGAGGCTGCCGATAGGCGACGTCGGACTAAGGAAGACGAGCAGGTAGAAGCCGAGCACTGTCGGCGGCAGCACCAGCGGTAGGGCCGTGACGGCTTCGACCGCGGATTTCGCGCGCGAGGGGGTATGCGCGAGCCACCACGCAAGCGGCGTACCGACAACAATCAATATCGCAGTCGTCAAGAAGGCCAGATGAAGGGTAAGCCAGAGCGGCCCAAGATCGGGGACGCTCATGGTCACTCCACGCCGTAGCCATACCGCTTAATTATCTCCCGCGCCTGGACTGACTTGAGGAAGTCGAGAAACGCCCGCGCCGACTCGTTCTCGGCGCCTGCCTTGAGCAGGACGGCGTCCTGTCGGATCGGTTGGAACAGTTCCTGAGGGACATCCCACCGACTCCCCTGCGTCGGCGCACGCGGGCTCAGCACAGCCGAGAGCGCCACAAAGCCGAGCTGGGCATTGCCGGTCGCCGCCATCGAATGCGCCTGGCCAACATTTTGGCCCATGACGATCTTGCCTTGCAGGGAGTCCCAAAGCCCGAGACCCTGCAATACTTCCCGAGCGGCAATTCCGTACGGCGCGAGGTCGGGGTTGGCGATGGCGATGTGACGCACGTCATCCGCCGTCAGAGCTGTTCTGCCGTCACCCGCTATCCTGCTTGGATCGTTGCTCCAGAGCGTCAACCGGCCGATTGCGTAGGTGAACCGCGTGCCGGTCACACCCGCGCCTTCGGCTTCGAGGCGCTCCGGTGTCTTGGCGTCCGCCGAGAGCAGGACCTGGAAAGGAGCACCAGCGGCGATCTGGGCGTACAGCTTTCCGGTCGAACCGGTTGTCGCCTGAAGCCGATGGCCTGATTCCTGCTCGAACACCGGCTTCATTTCTTCGATGACCTCGGCGAAGTTGGCTGCGACGGCGATCAGACTTTCCGCGGCGCGCGCAGACGTAGGCAGAGCCGGCAGGCTGAGCAAGGCGAACGCCAGCATGGCGCAAACGGAGCGCGCCAGGGTGATAGCGGGGAGCCTCAAGAAATCCTCCCGGATATGTTCAGCAAAACATATCGAGGGGCATCGGTTGCGGCAACCGCTATTTCTGCTCAGAAATATCGGCCAGCATCCGCCTGAGCTGTCTCATTTCCTTCCCGATCGCGCCCGTCGTCAAAGTCTCCATCCGCCGGTAACAGGCAAGCACTTTCACCCCATCCGGCGTCAGAACGGCTCCGCCGCGCCGTTGGCCGCCGCGGCTCGTCTCAACCAGCGGATTCCGGAAGCAGGCGTTCATCGTTTCGACCAGCGTCCAGGCCCGTTTGTAGCTCATGCCCATGCGGCGGCCGGCCGCCGCAATCGAGCCTGTTTGTTCAATGCCCTGAAGGATATCGGCTTTGCCGGGACCAATCGCCACGTCCTGGTCCAGTACTATGCGCAGCCGCGCACCGACCTGTTTATTGCCTGCTTTCATGCGGACATTCCACAGTCGATTCGAAACACCGCGCCGCGCTCGAGATAGAAATTCCACGGCCGAGCTCGGCGGCGATGGTGGGATCAGCCGCCACAGCAGTCGGCGCATCGGCCGAATACCTCCACCGAGACAAAGTCAATGAGGAACCCCTCTCCGGCTGCAGCGGCGGCGACCGCCCGCACACGCTTGTCCTGAAATTCGCGTACGGAGCCGCAGTCCCGGCAGATGACGAAGCAGGGGCGATGTGGCGGATGACTATGATCGTTCTTGTCACAGTCGTCGTCATGGTCAGAGCAAGCGACGAAGGCATTTATGGCTTCGATTCGATGCACAAGACCGCGCTCTTCCAGCTTCTGCAGAGCGCGGTAGATCTGCATGGGTGCCCTGACCGTGTTGGACCGTATGCGATCGAGAATTTCATACGCCGACATCGGACGTGTCGAACCGACGAGCGTGTCCAGAACCGAGCGGTCATTTGCGTTGAGAGCAGGCATGAATCGATCATGTTTTGTTACAGAACAACATAGACACGCTGGCCTCGGCCATCAATCCCGCTGAGGCGCATCGGCCTTGAGGTCCGATGGCTGCATCAAGCCCCGCACCCATCGTGCGTGCACCGCGCATAGGCATTGAGCTTCTCGATCCTGTGGACCGATCGTTCTTCAATCAGCCGCTCCAGTGCCCGGTAGATCTGCGGCGGCGCGCGCAGACCGTCCTCGCAAAGGAGCGCAAGAAGCTCGTAGGCCCGCATCGGCTTTCCTGCGCGTGCGAGCGCTTCCAGCACGAGCCTCTGGTTGCGCCCAGACCCTCGCCCTTCTTTGACGTCACCGGCAATCTCGACCATGTGATGATATTACATAATCGTTGACGAATGTGATAACATAACATAGGGGCTCGTCAAGAGCGGGGGCGCTTTGCCCTGTCTCCGACGGAATGGATGCATGGTTTCCTGCCTGACGTTTCGGGACCTGACGCTCGGCTACAACAGCCATCCCGCCGTCCACCACCTGACCGGCGAGGTAGCCAAGGGATCATTGACCGCGGTAGTCGGCGCCAATGGGTCAGGCAAGTCGACCCTCATGAAGGGCGTCGTCGGCGTGCTGAAGCCGCTGGCAGGCGCCTGCCGGGTCGCCCCCGGCGTCAGGGCCGCCTACCTGCCACAGCAATCGGAACTCGACCGCACCTTTCCAGCGCGCGTCATCGATCTCGTGTCGCTAGGCCTCTGGCCGCGTCGCGGCCTCCTTGTCCGTCATGGCAGGGCGGATCGCGAAGCAGTGGCAAAGGCCATGATGGCTGTCGGATTGGAAGGCTTTGGAAGCCGGCCCATTGACACGCTGTCCGGCGGGCAGCTGCAGCGGGCGCTATTTGCCCGCGTTCTTGTGCAGGACGCCGACCTCGTTCTGCTCGATGAGCCCTTCAATGCCATCGACGCCAGGACCGTCGGCGACCTGATATCGCTGATCAAGCGTTGGCAGGGCGAAAGCCGGACGGTCATGGTTGTCGTCCACGACCTCGATCTTGTCAGGCAGCATTTCCCCGAAGCACTGCTGTTGGCGCGCCGACCGGTCGCCTGGGGTGAGGCGCGCGCCACGCTCTCGCCGGAGAACCTGCTACGCGCGCGCCAGTTTCATGAAGCGTGGGATGAGAATGCGCCGTGGTGCGCGCCCGAGGCACACGACCCCTCCCTTAGCGGCGAGGGACGCGACGGTCAGGTTCGCTCCCTTCACGTCGTGCCGTCGACCGAGGCACTTCGCGACCGCAGGGGCGCCGCGTGACGGCGATGCTCTACCAATGGCTTGTCGCGCCGTTTGCCGAGTTCGCGTTCATGCAGCGCGCGCTGCTCGGCACTATGCTGCTTTCGGTCAGTGCCTGCCCGGTGGGAGTCTTCCTGATGCTGAGGCGGATGAGCCTGACGGGCGATGCCATGGCGCATGCCATCCTGCCCGGCGCCGCCACCGGCTTCCTCCTTTACGGGCTTCAGATCATTCCGATGACGCTGGGCGGGCTTGTTGCCGGAATCATCGTCGCGCTTGGGGCGGGCACGGTGTCGAGGCTGACGGTCCAGAAGGAGGATGCCTCGATGGCGGCCTTCTATCTGATCTCGCTGGCGCTCGGGGTCCTCATCGTTTCGATGCGCGGGTCGAATGTCGATCTCATGCATGTGCTCTTCGGGACGGTTCTGGCGCTGAACAACGAGGCTCTGACCCTGATCGGCACGATCACATTCGTCACGTGGGTGGCGCTTGCGATCTTCTGGCGAGGCTTGGTCGCGGAATGCCTCGACCCGCTCTTCCTGCGCTCGGTTTCGCGACTTGGCCCGCCGGTCCACTTCGTCTTTCTCGGCCTGGTGGTACTCAACCTCGTTGGAGGATTTCAAGCCCTCGGCACGCTGCTGGCGGTCGGCCTGATGATGCTTCCGGGCGCCACGGCGCGCTTCTGGACGGTGCGGCTGGGGCCGATGTGCCTGCTCGCCGTCGCAATAGGCGTCGCTTCGTGCATATCGGGACTCTTGCTCTCTTATTACGCTTCGCTGCCCTCCGGTTACGCTTCGCTGCCCTCCGGTCCTGCAATCATCCTCTCCGCGGGCCTTGTCTACATCGCCTCCATCCTTGTCGGCACCCGCGGCGTCCTTGCGACGCGTGTCCGGCCGTCTTTCCACAGAGCCGCTTGAGCAAAGGAGCTATGCATGTCCAAGAGACTGAAGCTTGCCGCCGCCGTCAGCGCCATCGCCTTGTCGTCGCTGACGGCATCCGTGGCCGCCGCGGAGAAGCTGGATGTGGTCGCCAGCTTCTCGATCATCGCCGACTTCGCAAAGAATGTCGGCGGCGACCGGATCGCGCTAACCACGCTGGTCGGACCGAATGGCGATGCGCACGTCTACGAGCCCAAGCCCTCTGATGCGGCCGCGATGCAGGCGGCCGCTGTTGTGCTTGTCAATGGCCTGCAATTCGAGGGCTTCCTGGAACGCCTGGTCGAAGCGAGCGGTACCGCGGGCACGATCGTAGAACTGACCGAGGGCGGTGAGGTCTTGCGCAGTGCGGAGGAGGAGCGCCACCACGATCACGACGAAGCCGCTGAAGGGGAACATGACCACGAGCGCGAGGCGGCCGAAACGGAACACGAGCACGAAGAAGGCGAGGAACACGCCAGCGAAGAAGGCCACGACCATCATCATGGCGAGTTCGATCCGCACGCCTGGCAGTCAGTCCACAATGCCGAGGTCTATGTGAGGAACATCGCCGACGCGTTCTGCGCTGCAGATGCGGCCGGGTGCGACACCTACAAGGCCAACGCGGAGACCTATGGAGAGCAGCTCAAGGCGCTGGAAGCGGAGATCAAGGCAGCCGTGGCCGAGATCCCCGAGGGCCAGCGCACTGTGATCACCTCGCACGATGCCTTCGGCTATTTCGAGCACGAGTACGGGCTGAAGTTCCTGGCGCCGGAGGGAATCTCCACGGAATCGGAAGCCTCAGCCGCCGATGTCGCGGCGCTCATCGAGCAGGTCAGGGAGGATAAAGCCTCCGCGATCTTCGTGGAGAACATCACCAACCCGCGCCTGATCGAACAGATCGCCAGCGAGACGGGCCTCACGATCGGCGGCGAGCTCTATTCCGACGCCCTGTCGGATGAGAGCGGTCCGGCGGCGACCTACATCGAGATGATGCGTCACAACGTGAACACGATCAAAGGCGCCATTCTCGGAAGCTGATCGCGAGCGACGGGACCAGAGAAGGCGGAGCAATCCGCCTCTTCTTCGGGCTGCGTTTGTTACGTTACAACATCAAAGGAGGAGTAGATGAGAATCATTCGAACTGCAGGCGTCGTGAGTGCCCTCGCCCTGTCGCTGTCGGCAGGCGCGGGCCATGCAGGAGAGGTGACGGCCTGGCGCCTGTTCGTTTCCGATCATGCCGAGCCGAAGGTGACGGTGATCGATGCGCTCAATGGCGAGACGATCGAGACATTCCCAATCCAGAGTCCGGCGGTTCTTTATCGCAGC
>CAZARE010000302.1:0-4074 GCA_964487455.1 uncultured Propylenella sp. | reverse complement strand
ATACACGCCCGAGAAGCTCCGGAGTGGATCGCGGCACCGGCCGGACCTCGTCTTGCACGCCATCATGGACCTTGTCGTCGACGGCTACTTCCCGGTCGTAGAGATGGTCGAGAGCGAGGTCTTTGCGATGGAACGGTATCTTCTGGATTCGTTCCTCGAGCGCGAAAAGATCACCCGGCTTTTTCGGCTAAGGCGCGAGGCGATTCATCTGCAGCACGTGCTCGCAGGAATGTCCGACGTATGCGGCAAGCTGGCGAACCTGGATGTCCCGTGCATCGGTGCGGATGCCAAGCCCTATTTCCGCGACGTGCACGACCGCCTCGTGCGCCTCAATGCGATGACTGGCGGCTTGGTGGAGGTCATCCGAGCGGTTTTCGAGGCAAGTAACCTGCTTGAACAGCAACGCCAGGGCACCACTACCCGCCAGCTTGCCGCCTGGGCGGCGATACTGGGTGTGCCCGCGGCGATCGCCGGCGTATACAGCATGAACGCCGCAAACATGGTCGGGCTGCAAGAAACTTATGGATATCCCGTCGTGCTGACCGTGATGCTGGCAATCTGCCTGGTCTTGTACGTTCGGTTCAAGAAACTGCACTGGTTATGAGATAGATTCAAGCGACACCAGTGCTACTTGGCGAGCTTCTCCACGGGAACCGCCCTTAGCCGAACGTGAACGCGAAGGCCTCGGCGCCGGCATCCAGGAACTCGATCTCGAACGTGCGATCGCCAATGGCGCCCGGCTGGCGAATCAGTTGGTAGAGCCGCTGCTCGGTCAGCGTGCCGTTGCCCTGTGCGTCGGTGTCGGCGCCGTGCGCGGCTCCTGGCGGCATGCCGTCGATGAGCACGCGGAAGCGGACCGAGGTCGCGGCGAGCGTCGGGCCCATGACGAGGTGGAGGTCGCGCGCGTGGAAGCGGATGGCGATGCGCCCATTCGGCTTGTGCGCCGCGATGGCCTCTTTCTTCGAGATCCAGTCGCCGGAGGCCGTCCATTGGTTGAGCCGCAGCCGCGCGGCGGGGAGATTCACGCGCTTCTCGGCCCGCTGAAAGCCGAGGTAGCTTTCCGGGGACCTGAGGCTGGCCCAGTCGGCGGCAGCCTCGACGCCGTGGCCCTCGACCGAAATCAGGTCCCGTGGAACGTTGGCCGCGCCGGCTTCGGCGAGCAATTGCTGGATCATTCTCTCCGAGCGCGCGTAGTCGCCTTCGCCCAGCCGACGATGGCGAACGCGACCTTGCGCATCGACGAAATAGAGCGCCGGCCAGGCATAGTTCGAGAAAGCCCGCCAAACGACGTAGTCGTTGTCGAGCGCGATCGGATAGGTGATGTGCAAATCCCGCGCCGCCTGGCGCA
Organism: uncultured Propylenella sp.; assembly: GCA_964487455.1. Taxonomy (GTDB): domain Bacteria; phylum Pseudomonadota; class Alphaproteobacteria; order Rhizobiales; family Afifellaceae; genus DASWJZ01. Next base: position 2,726 of record CAZARE010000302.1, on the reverse strand, counting down.
CGCTGTCGACGTTGTGCTCGAACGCGAACTCGGGCGTGTGCACGCCGATCACCACGAGGCCGTGGGGCTTGTACTTCTCCGCCCACGCGCGGACGTACGGAAGCTGCCGCAGCCAGTTTATGCAGGTGTAGGTCCAGAACTCTACCAGGACGACTTTTCCGCGCAGCTCGGGCGCGGTGAGCGGCGGTGAATTGAGCCAGCCGGTCGCGCCGCCGAAAGGCGGCATCCTCCCTTCATCGGTCAGGCCGTCGATCGGTGCGGCGGCGAGCATCGCGGCGAGGAAAAGGGCGTTAGCCTTCACCGCGCGTACCGATCGACGTCCATGATTGCTTGCGCGAACGCCCGCGGGGCCTCCTGCGGCAGGTTGTGGCCGATGCCGCCCTCGACGTTGCGGTGCTCGTATCCACCCGAGAACCTTCTGGCATAGGAACTGGGATGCGGGTGTGGCGCGCCATTGGCATCGCCTTCAAGAGTGATTGTCGGCACGCTGATGACCGGACCCGCGGCGAGCCGGCTTTCCAGATCGTCATACCTTGACTCGCCCGCGGCCAGGCCGAGCCGCCAGCGGTAGTTATGGATGACGATGGCGACGTGATCCGGATTGGCGAAGGCCTGGGCGCTGCGGCCGAAGGTGGCGTCATCGAACTTCCACTTCGGCGAGGCGATCTGCCAGATCAGCTTCGCGAAGTCGTCGCGATATTTCTCATAGCCCGCCCGGCCCCGCTCGGTGGCGAAGTAGAACTGGTACCACCACTCGAGCTCGGCCTTTGGTGGCAGCGGCATCCTGCCCGCTTCCTGGTTGCCGATGAGGTAGCCGCTCACGGACACCATGGCCTTGCAGCGCTCCGGCCAGAGCGCCGCAACGATATTGGCCGTGCGCGCGCCCCAATCGCAACCGCCGATGATGGCTTGCCGGATCCCGAGAGCATCCAAGAACGCGACGACATCGGCGGCCAGCGCCGAGGGCTGCCCGTTGCGGAACGTCTCGCTCGATAGAAAGCGCGTCGCGCCGTAGCCACGCAGGTAGGGGACGATCACCCGGTAACCCGCCGATTCCAGCAGGGGGGCGACATCGACATAGGTGTTGATGTCGTAGGGCCAGCCGTGCAGAAGGATCACCGGGGGACGATCGGCGGTGCCCGCTTCGGCGTAACCCACGCTGAGCAGTCCGGCGTCGACGGATTTCAGCGGACCGAACGCGTTATGCATGTCTGCGGCCGCGGCCTTGCGCGCCTGCGACGCCGCGATCGTGATCAACGCGGCGCCGACCAGGCGGCGGCGGTGGTGGTTGATTGTCTCGGGCATTGAGATATCTCCGTCGGTCACTTGCCGGCGCTCCGTGTTTGGATGCGGACTTCCATCGTTGGCATTCAAGCGATCGTGAGAAGAGGATCTGCCGAGCCTTGCCTGGCGGTCGTCCCGGGCTTCACTGCGCGTTCCTGAACGTGCGCGGCGGGAGTGCGGTCGATCAGCAGACTGAGCAATTCGGGCCGGCTGTAGTGGCCGCGCGAGTCCATCAGCTGCTTGCGCTTGTCGATGAGGGCGAAATCGAGCTCGGCGATGACCGTTCCTTCGCCGGAGTGAAGCGGCTCGCCGATCAAGGTGCCGTCCGGAGCGACGATCGCGGTAAAGCAGCCGCCGGAGATCGGGCCGATGTTGCCGCCGGTGTCCTTGGCGATCTGCGCTTGCTGATCGGCGTCCAGCCAGGCCGTGGCGCAGACCACGAAGCATGCGGACTCGAGCGCGTGCTGCCGGACGTTGATCTCCGTCTGCTCGGCGAAGAGCTTGCCGAAGATCGAGCCCGGATACATCGCGGAGTGGATCTGCTCGCCGTCCGCCATCATCGCGTAGCGCGCGAGCGGGTTGTAATGCTCCCAGCACGCGAGCTGGCCGATGCGCCCGACCCTGCTGCCGACGGCGCGCAGGCCGGAACCGTCGCCCTGGCCCCAGACCATGCGCTCGTGGTAGGTAGGCGAGGTCTTGCGGCGCCGTTGAATCAGGACGCCGTCGGCGTCGAAGAGAAGTTGGGTGTTATAAAGGGTTCCGCCGTCACGCTCGTTTATGCCTATGGAGGCGACGACGCCCGCTGCCTTGCAGGCTTCGCCGATAGCTTCGCTGGCGGGCGACGGCACCGTCACCGCTTGGTCGAGCAGCCTGCGGTGCTCGCCTCCGGCGATGATCTGGTAGGCGGGCTGCACGAAAGAGAAGTACGGGTAGTACGGCACCACGGTTTCGGGAAACGTGGCGAACTGCACCCCCTCGCGCCCGAGCTCGTGGATCTTCCCCACGATCTTGTCCACCGTTCCCTCGCGGCTGTAGAGGACGGGGCTCAGCTGGACCGCCGCGGCTTTGATGATCTCCATGCCCGCTCCGCGCGTCGCCTCAGTGCGCCGGCCGCAAGGACCTGAACGCGGCGCGCAGCTCCGCGGCGAAGAGCGCCGGTTCTTCCCATGCCGCGAAATGTCCGCCGCGGTCGACCTCGTTGAAGTAGGCGAGGCCGGGGTACACCGTCTCAACCCAGCTGCGTGGGGCAGCCCAGATCTCGCCGGGGAACGTCGTGAAGGCGACGGGAACCGAGACCGCTGGAGGGGCCCCGCCGGCCGCACGGGCTGCGGCCAGAGTCTGTCCGAACTCCCAGTACCACCGGGCGGCCGAGGCGCCCGTCCGCTTCAGCCAGTACAGGGTGATGTTGTCGACGATGCTCTCGCTGGTGAGATTGCCCACGG
>CAZARE010000301.1:0-4621 GCA_964487455.1 uncultured Propylenella sp. | reverse complement strand
GGCAAGGAGATCAGCCTGGAGGACGTCCGGCTGACGCTGGAGCGCATGCCGGACCGCTTCTTCGAGCATCCGGCGACGGTGCTCATCCTCACAAACCTCTTCTATTCGGAGGCGCCCTGGCTTCGGCCCAACTCCCCGTCCGCCGCCCACAGCCTGATCTGGAAGGAGGTGGCGCTCGCCGGCAATTCCAGCCACGCCTTCGGCGAGCAGATTACGAACCTGCAACCCTTCCTCTCCGATGTGTGGACGGCGCATTCGAGCCCGAAAACCGGCAACCCGCTTTACGACCGTCCGGTCGTCCTCGTCCTCTACCGCGAGGATCACAAGTTCCTGCTCGATTCCGTTCTCCCGCGGCCCGGGCACGTCATAGCCGACTACGACCTTGTCATCGCCTCGCAGCCCTACCGGGCGCGCATGCCGGTGGAGTTCAAGGTGAAGAACGTCGTGGCGCCGCTCGCCCGCGCCGTAGGGCCGGGCGGACGGCTGATCGGCATCCATTCCAAAGGCGGCGATCCGGGGCTTGAGATCATCCGGCGCGTCTGGCCGGGGGAGAGCCCGTTCGTCACCAGCCGGCAGGACATCCTGAAGACGGCGAAGCAGATGCTCGGTGCGGACGGCCGCGACATGCGTTTCGCGGACCAGCCGGATTCCCGCGCAGTCTTCCGCTACGACATGCACACGCTGCCGAACGAGCTCTCCGGCTCCATCGGCACCTCCACGCTGCTCGCGGCGTGGAACGCTGCCGTCTACGTGGCGCAGATCGAGGACCAGCGGCTCTCCGGCGCCTTCCAGGACAGCGGCTTCCTCGAGGCGACCGACGCCGTCCTGAAGGAGCGCGGCGGGCTGTGGTTTTACGACGAGTCCTACGTGATCTCCCGCCGCCCGTAGCCCGGATGGAGGGGCGCAAGCCCGTAATCCGGGACCGCGTTCTCCGCAATCCGGGGTCTCGCCGAACGACTGGCGCGCCGGAGCCGAAACCCATACATAGGCCGCATGCTCGACAAGCCCTCCGAAGCGAAGACCGCCCCGACCGAGCCCTCTGCTCCCATCGATCCGGGGACGCGGATCGGCCACGTTCACCTCAAGGTGGCGGATCTGGAGCGCGCCCTCGCCTTCTACTGCGGCGTGCTCGGCTTCGAGCTGACGCAGCGCTACGGACCGGGCGCGGCCTTCGTGTCGGCCGGCGGCTATCACCACCATATCGGGCTGAACACGTGGGAGAGCCGCGGCGGGAAGCCGCCCGCGCCCGGCACGACCGGCCTCTACCACGTCGCCATCCTCTACCCGACGCGCGCCGCGCTCGCCGACGCGCTGCGGCGCCTGATGAAGGCCGGCATCCCGCTCGACGGCGCGAGCGACCACGGGGTGAGCGAAGCGCTCTACCTGCGCGACCCGGATGGCACCGGCGTGGAGCTCTACCGCGACCGGCCGCGCGGAGAGTGGCCGCGCGATCCGGACGGAACGCTCGCCATGACCCTTAACCCCTTGAATTTGGACGATCTTTTGCACGCATGATTGACGCTTTCCGAGCGCTGGCGCGGCCGCTATTGTGCCGGCGCGCTCGCCAAGCGGCGGAACCATGCGGGCGCTCAACCGTCAGAACGTCGTCTCAGAGGGTGCGGCAGTCCCATGCGAGTGGCTGAGGTGATAAGCCGTGGCGTCGATCCGGTCGCCCAGACGTCGACCGTTCGGGACGCCGCAACACATATGGCGGAGCTCGATGTCGGCGCGACTGTGGTCGGCGCCCGCCAGCCGCAGGGAAGCGTTCCCGCCGCACGCCCATGAGCTGGGAAACGCTGCAGATCGCGATCGTCCTCGCGCTCGTCGCCGTTGTCTTTCTCGGCTTCGTCCGCGCGCAGTTTCCGCCGGATGTTGTCGCCATGCTGGCGGTCAGCGTGCTGCTCGCGACCGGCATTCTCTCGGCCCCGGAGGTGCTCGCAGTCTTCAGCAACAGCGGCCCGATCACCATCGGCTGCATGTTCGTGCTGAGCGCCGCACTCGAGCGCACCGGCACTATCGAGCAGGTGGGCGCCATCGTGTCGCGTCTTGCGGGGCAGTCGCCGGCCAAGGCGTTCCTCGCCATGACGGTAGGGGTGATGCTCCTCTCCGCGTTCGTCAACAACACGCCTGTGGTCGTGATTCTCACTCCGGTCGCGATCGTTCTCGCTCGCTCGCTCGGCCTGGCGCCCTCGCGTCTTCTCATACCGCTCTCCTTCGCGAGCATATTCGGCGGCACGACGACCCTGATCGGCACCTCCACCAACCTCCTCGTGAACGGTGTGGCGATAGGCGCGGGCCTGCCCGCCATCTCCATGTTCGAGATGACGCTGCCCGGTCTCCTGATGGGCGTCGTCGGAATTGCCTACATGGCGGTCTTCGGCCGCTGGCTGCTGCCCGACCGGGCATCCACCTCGCTCAAGGACATCCAGCAGCGCTCCTTCCTGGCCGAGTTCCTGGTGCCGCTCGGCTCGCCGCTGATCGATAGATCGCTGGAGGAGGCCGGACTTACCGCGGCTCGGGGTGCCGAGGTCATCGATGTCGTGCAGCGGCGGTTCTCACAGCGCTTTCGTCTTGGCAAGGTGAAGCTGGAGGCCGGCGACCGGGTCGTGCTGCGCACCAAGGCGGCCGACGTCATGGGCCTGCGCGAGGCCGGCGCTTTCGCCATCGCCGATCCGGACCAGCACGCCATCGAGCCTATCGGCGGCGAGGCGACCGTGATCATGGAAGGGGTCGTCGGGCCGCAGTCCCGCCTCATCGGATATCCGATCGCGGACCTGAACTTCCGGCGGCTCTACGGGGTCTATATCCTGGCGGTTCACCGTCAGGGCGAGGAGCTGCGGGACAACTTCGACCAGATCGTACTGAGCCTCGGCGACGTGCTGCTGCTCGAAGGCCCTCCGGATGGGCTCCGGCGCCTCTTCGAGCGGCGCATTCTCGTCAACCTGACCGAGCCGAGCGAGCGCCCGTTCCGCCGCGACAAAGCTCCCATCGCGTTGGCGGCGATCGGGTTGATGATGGCACTGGCCACGCTCAACGTCCTGCCCATCGTCGCGCTCGCCCTGATCGCAGCGTCGGTCGTGATCGGGCTGGGGTGCCTGACGGCCGATGAAGCATACGCGGCAATCCACTGGCGCATCCTGATCCTCATCTTCGGCATGCTGGCGATCGGGCGTGCAATGGAAAAAACCGGCGCCGCGGCCTTGATCGTGGAGCAGGCGATGACGCTCGCGGCCGGTTTTGGGCCGATCGCCATCATCGCCATGCTGTATCTGTTCACCTCGGTCCTGACGGAAACCATCAGCAACAACGCCGCCGCCATCCTGCTCACGCCGATCGCGATCGGGCTCGCTCATCAGCTCGGGTTCGATCCGCGTCCGTTCGTCATGGCCGTCCTGTTCGCGGCAAGCGCCAGCTTCGCCACACCGATCGGATACCAGACCAACACGTTCGTCTACAGCGCGGGCGGATACCGCTTCACGGACTTCCTGCGGATCGGCGCGCCGCTGAACGTCCTGATGTGGGTGATGGCAACGCTCCTCATCCCGCTGTTCTGGCCGCTCACGCCGGTCGAGAACTGAGGCGGCCGCCGCCGAAGCGCTTTTGCCTTCATCCCGGCCTTGGCCGGTAAGGGCCTCCGAGCGCGTGCTGCCGATCGCACTCGTCCCATCGAAGCGCGGCATTCACGTCGTTCCGATGGGGTATGGCAGACTGCGCGCCGCGCTTCGTGCAGGCGAGACTGCCCGCCGCGGAAGCGAGGCGCAGCGCATCGCCGAGCGCCATTCCCTCGCTGATCCCCGCGGCCAGATAGCCGCAGAACGTGTCGCCCGCCCCGACCGTATCGACCGCCTCGACAACGAGCGCGCACACGCTGTGCTCGCCCTCCGGCGCGATCCCAAAGGCCCCTTCCCGCCCCAGCGTGACGATTACAGTGGAAGCGGTCCTGCCGGCAATCGCCCTGGCCTGGTCCGTGATCGCCCCGCCGGCCAGGCCGAGTGACTCGGCGACAAGCCCGCATTCGCTTTCGTTGACGACGAGATGCGTCGCGTGCCGCACCAACCCCAGCCCGTCGGCACGGAATGGGGCGAAGTTGAGCAGTACCGCCGCGCCGGCGGACCGTGCGCGAGCGGCCGCCGCCTCGATTGCCGGGACAGGCACCTCCACCTGCAGAAGCAGGACATCGTCCGCGGAGAGCTCCAGATGCTCGGCGTCCGCGGGAGCGACCTCGCCGTTGGCGCCCGGCACCACGGCGATGGTGTTCTCCCCCTTGTCGTCGACCTGGATCAGCGCCACCCCTGTCGGACCTTGCACCGTGCGTACGCCCTCAAGCTCGACGCCCCCCTCCTTCAGCAGCGTCAGCGCCTCCGCGGCGAAGGCATCGCTCCCGACCGCCCCGATCATCCTTACGTCGGCGCCTGCGCGCCGTGCCGCGAGCGCCTGGTTGGCGCCCTTGCCGCCCGGGGCGGTGGCGAAGCCGGAGCCTGGCACCGTCTCGCCCGGCCCGGGCAGCCGCGTCACGCGCACAACCAGATCGAGATTGACCGAGCCGAAAACCGTGATCATACCGACATTCCATTGCGCGCCGCCGACGCCTGCATCTCCTGTGCTTTCGTTCCGCGACACG
>CAZARE010000300.1:0-4845 GCA_964487455.1 uncultured Propylenella sp. | reverse complement strand
GCGCGTGGTGTGGGCGCGGGCGAGCCGCGCCTCGTCGGCGTGGACGCGGCCCTTCAGGGCGAGCGCCCCGCGCACCACCGGCACCATCGCGGTGTAGCGGTCGGCGCGGATGCCCATCGGCACTTTCTCAGAGAAATCGATGCCGTCGACGAACTCCAGGAAGCCGTGCACGAAGTGCTGGCGCGACTGCTCCCCGTCGGAGACGATGTCGATGCCGGCATCCTCCTGCAGCTTCAGGACCAGCAGCGTGGCGTCGCGCTTGGCGTGGGCGAGTTCGTCGCCCGCAAGCCGCCAGGGCGCCCACAGGCGATCCGGCTCGGCCAGCCAAAAGGGCTTCGGCAGCGAGCCGGCGATGGTGGCTGGGAAGAGGCTCATGCCCCGCTCTTTGCCACGAATCGCCGGCGAAGTCTCGACCGGAGAAAGCGCGGCGGGCGACCGGAAAGCCGATCGCCCGCCGCGCGTTGCTCAGAGGCGCTCGAGCGAAAGCAGCGCCTTGTCGCCGAGCCAGGAGCTCTCGAAAGCGGCTTGCGTCTCCGCCGCGTCGTCGTCGCCCGCCGCCGTTTGCGCCTGGAGCAGCCCCCAGAGCGCCCAGCCATTGCGCGGCGCCTCGCGGAGCGCCTCCTTGAAGATCGCCACCGCCTCCTCGGCGCGGCCATCCTGCAGGAGCAGCGCGGCGAGCGTCTGGCGCACCGGGTAGTACCAGTAGGGCGGCTCGGTGTAGTGCAGTCCGCCCTGCAGCTCGACCGCTTCACGCAGATGACGCTCCGCCGCCGCGTGGTTCCCTTGCGCCTGTTCGATGCGTGCCTGCGCCACGCGCCAGGCGATGCCGAGAACGTCCCGGGCCGGCAGATATTGCGCCTCCAGGCCGCTCATGTCGGACTCGGCGATCAGGCGGCGGATCGCCTCCACCTGATCCTCCGCCGCTTCCACGTCGCCCAAGCGCGCCAAGGCGACGCCGCGCGCGTAGTGCCAGTAGCCCGTCACGAAGGGGAAACGGTCGCCGGGATCGGGCAAGCCGAGGATGGTCTGCGGGCCGCTGAACTGGGCGTGGGCGGCGTAGGGCGCGGTCTTGATCGCCTGCACCCACGCGAGCTCCCCCGAGACTTCGTCCGACGTCACCGAGGCAAGCTTCTCGGCAGAGGCGATCACGTCCTCCGCCACGCCGGCCATCTGCGCGGAGACCATGAGGAAATGCACGTTGTGGGGATAGTAGCCGAAGCGGTAAAGCGGGCTTGCCGCCTTCCCGGCGACGGCGAGGAATGCCTCGTCCGCCGCGACCGCGTCGCGGTTGACTTGGATGGAATCCTCATGGCGCCCGACCCGCATATAGATGTGCGCCGGCATGTGGACGAGATGGCCGGCCGCCGGCATGGCGCCGCGCAGGCGATCCGCGACCGGCTCAGCGCGCTCCGGATTGGCGGAGGCCTCGACGGCGTGGATGTAGAGATGCGCCGCCGCGGGGTGCTCGGGATCGATCTCCAGCGCTTTCTCCAGCGTAGCCACGATCTCGCCGCCGTTGCCCTTCGGGGTCACCCTGTCCGCCTCCCAGTAGTCCCACGGCTGCAGATTCATGAGCGCGTCGGCGTAGAGAACGAGGATGTTGGTATCGTCCGCATAGGTCTCCGCGACCACCCGCATCGCGTCGGCCCAGGCCCGATCGAGAGACGAGCGGTCGGCTCCGGGCTCCGCAGAGTAACGCCCGGCGAGCGCCTCGATCAAAGCGCGCTCCTTGGGCGTGACGGTGTTTTCAAGCGACTGCGCGCGCCTGACCGCCTCCCATGCCGGCCGGATCGCATCGTCGTGCATGGCGTCGTTGATGTTCGGTCCGAGCACGAACGCCTCGCCCCACGCGCACATGGCGCAGCCGGGATCGAGCCGCTGCGCTTCCCTGAATGCGCGCAGCGCCTCTCCATGGTTGAATGCCCAGGTGAGCCTGAGCCCCTGGTCGAAATAGGCCTGGGCGTCCTCGTTTGCGGTAATCGCCAAGCTCATGTCGCCGAGCCCGTCGTAGAGCGGAGGAGGGCCGCCGCTTGCCTGCCCGTCGACGCTTCCAGGCTGGGTGCGCCCGGGCTGGAACAGCTCATGGCCGCGCTTGTGCGCCGACGTGTCATGCGCGCCCGCCGCGACGGCGGCCGAGCTGAGGAGGAGGGCGGCGAGAAGACCGCCAAGTGCGCTTCTGGTACGGGTCATGGTCATGGCCTCTTTGCGGTTGGCTTGCACAGGGGGCCGCTCGCGTGCGAGCGGCTCGATGAAACGCGCCAGGTGGTCTGGCGAGAGCGAAGCGGCGCCGGCGGACGCCAGCGCTAAGTGGTGTCAGGCGGCGAGGACAGCATAGTATGGGTCCTTCACGCACGAGCGGGCGATCGCCTGCACGTGCCGATGGTCGGTGCCGCAGCAGCCGCCGAGCACGTTGATGTGCGGCAGCTTCTCCAGGATGGCGCGATATTCCCGGCCAAGCTCGGCCGGATCGCCGGCGTCGAGCTCGGTTGCCGCGTCGAGCTCGGCGTGGCTGCACCTCGATGCGTTGGCGCGGAGGCCGCGGATGCGCTTGGTCCAGGCCTCACCGGCCGCCAGCACATCTACGAAATGCGTCGGGTGCGCGCAGTTGATCATGTAGTAGGCCGGCGCGCCGTCAGTCATGGCGTCGACGGTCTCGATCGCCTCCTTCAGCGGCTGCCCGGTCGGCAGGCGTCCGTCGGTCTCCGTCGTGAGGGAGATGACCGACGGCATGCCCGCCGCCTTGGCGGCGCGGGCGATGCCGATCGCCTCCTCGACGTAGTTCATGGTGATCGCCGTCACCATGTCGGCTTCGGTCGCCGCGAAAGTCGCGACCTGTTCAACGTGGTAGGCCTCCGCCTCGGCGACGCTCATCGTGTTCGAGAGCACGTAGCCGTCGCCGCGCGGGCCGATCTGCCCGGAGAGCACCATCGGGGAGTCCGCGGTCTCAGAGGCTTCGCGCAGCACAGCCATCAAGGCTATGGAGGCGCTGTTCATCCAGGAGAGCTCCTCCGGCGAATAGCCGATCTTCTCCGCCCAGTCGCGGCTGGCGCGCCAAGTCGGGCTTTCGAAGATGAACCCGACGCGGTGCTCGCCGGCAATGGCGATGTAGCGCTTGTAATAGTCGCGCAGGCGGCTGCGCCCGCTCTCGTCCTTCATCACGTCGAAGGCGGCGAAATATGGAAGATCGACACCGTCGTGGAACACGAGCGTCGTCTCCAGTCCTCCGTCGGTGAGGAACGGCTTGTCGGAGAGCTGCGGAAGGGCGTTGCGGTATCTGGGCATGTGTCTCGTTTCCTCGTTCGGCGCTGCTTCGGCGTTGAAGCGATGGACCGCCCACGCGAATCGCCTTGGTGGGCAATGCGCGAGGCGAGATGGTCTGGCTCGTTGCGCCAGCCCTGAGCCTCGCAACGAGGCGCTGCGTGTGAAGCAAGTCTGTTGCCGCAGTCTTTCTTCGCGCCGGCCTTTTGTTTCGCGCCGACCTCGATTGGGTTGCGTAGGGGGAAAGGCGACGAAACACGCGCCGCCAGCCGACACGCTGCCGGCGCGCGCCGCGTCCTTGATCTCGGCGTCACGCCGCCCTAGGCATGGGGAACAAGCGGGCGTGGCGGAACGGTAGACGCAAGGGACTTAAAATCCCTCGGCCGAAAGGCCGTGCGGGTTCGACTCCCGCCGCCCGCACCACCACACTCTCGTCTTGTTGCCTTTCAGCGACCTTGGCGTTTAGTGTAGAGGGGAGACATTATGGATGCGGTTGGACGATTCGCGGTCGGAAGAACGAAAAGAACTCGATTGATCGTGATCAAGGAAAATCGACGTATCTCCCGCTGTTACTAGACCTCATCCGATCGGGCATGCTTCTCGCTCAGGAATCCGCGGCAGATTGGAGCGGCGACCATGGCAAGAAAACCCCCACCGGCATTCGATTCCAGGGCTTTTCTGGCGCGCGTCGGCAACGGCAGAAGCATCGGAAACTACGCGGCTGGGCAGGTCGTCTTTTCGCAGGGCGATCCTGCGGACGCAGTCTTCTACATCCAGAAGGGCAAGGTGAAGATTACGGTTGTCTCCGAGGAGGGGAAGGAGGCGGTCGTCGCGTTGCTCGGCCCGAGGGAGTTTCTCGGTGAAGGCGGCCTCGCCGGTCAATCGAAGCGTATCGCAACAGCCGTGGCCCTGACGGACTCAGTGATTTCTCGCATCGAGAAATCAACGATCCTCCGGCTGATTCATAAGGAGCCTGCGTTCTCCGAGGTGTTCATTGCCCATCTATTGGGCCGTGCCGTCCGCGTCGAGGCTGACCTGATCGATCAGCTCTTCAATTCCAGCGAGAAGAGGCTTGCCCGGCTTCTTCTTCTCCTCGCGAATTTCGGCAAGGACAGCGATCCTGAGCCAATGATCGCCAAGATCAGCCAGGAGACCCTCGCCCAAATGATCGGCACGACGCGCGCCCGCGTCAGCTTCTTCATGAACAGATTCCGCAAGCTCGGCTTCATCTCCTACAACGGCAGAATCGAGGTTCACAGCTCGTTGCTGAATGCAGTCCTGCACGATCAGCCGCACATCGAGCGCTGAGCCCCTGATCGTTTCGCCGGGTGATCAATTTTGCACAGTCCTCACCTCTGTGGGGGCATAGGTTGATGGCGCGGGGATAGTTCAGATCCCAAAATGCCCTTAAGCGGCCAAGGCCGCCTTGGACGTTTATCCTCGCCGCGCCCGGTGGGAACGAGCTTGGGCGCCAATTGACGGGAGCACCAACATGACAACAGTGAATCTGGTCAGGGAGCCGCTGCGGACGACTTCCATTGAATGGCCATGGTCGCTTTCAGAAATTCCTGCACGAAGCCAGCAATG
>CAZARE010000299.1:0-2826 GCA_964487455.1 uncultured Propylenella sp. | reverse complement strand
GCCGCCGCTTTCTCGCGGATGGAGTCGGCCACCTTTCTCTCAAAGTTCGAGTAAGCGTGGACGATGTACCAGCGCTTCGCCATCAAAGTTCCGCTGCTTGTTCGGCTCAACCGGCCGTGCCGAGCATGAGGCCCACGCCCCAGCTCATGATCTGGTCGGCGACGAAGAAGAAGATCGTCGCCAGGAACACCATGACGAAAACCATCAACGTGGTGATCGCAGTTTCGCGCCGCGTCGGCCACGTGACCTTGGCCGCCTCGGTGCGAACTTGCTGAATGAACTGAAACGGGTTTGTTTTGGCCATACTGGGATTTGAAGGCGCACGAAAGGGTTCGCGCGCCTCCACGCTTCCCTATCTAGGCAAATTCCGCCTGCCGCGCAAGGCCCTAAGGGGGCGGTTTTCACCTTGTCGGCGAGCATCCGGAGGCTGGCAGGGGCAGAGGGACTCGAACCCCCGACCTACGGTTTTGGAGACCGTCGCTCTACCAACTGAGCTATACCCCTAATAGCGCCGCCGCTGGCGGACAGATAGCGGTCTTTCCCGCGCCTGTCATCCACCTCATCGCCCGATCTCGGGCCACCCCGGGGGCACGTCCGCCGCGCATCGGCCGTCCTCCGCAACTTCGGGGCGCAACCTCCGGGAACCAGCGCGGCGGCGCTCTCATTGTCCCCACTCCCCCGCTTGACTAGCGTCGCGACGAGCCCCGTCGAGTCGCCGAACGGGGTAAACGATCCGGAGCTGGCAGAACGGAGACGTCATGGGGGATCGCCGCTTCGTTGAACAGCCAGCCGCGTCGACGCCGCGGTCAGATGGGGCTTTCTCCCGCTGGCGCAAACAGGCTCGCGACACGATCGTCAAGCGCGGCATGAAGGTCATGTGCGGATCGGCCGATTTCGTGCCCGCGAGCGCTGCGGACGATGTCCCGCTCATCAGCGGGGGCCTGCGGCTGGCCTGGCTGCGGGCGCTCGGCGCCGCGGGGGTCGAGGACGTCGTCGCGGTGAGCGGGCTCGGCTACCGGTTCGTCTGCCATATCGGCGATCTCGCGGAGTTTCCGTACTATCATCGGCGCGCCTTCGAAAAGGAGCTTGCGCTTTGTGCCGCGTGGCTCGGCGGGGAGGAGAAGCCCGTCATCTACGATCTCGGCGCAAATGTCGGGTTCATCTCCACCCACCTCGCGCAGATCCTGGAGCCCCAGTCGCCGATCATCTACGCGTTCGAGCCGGCCCCGCCCACTTATGCCAAGCTGGTGAGATCGGTCAGCCGGCTCGGCCTCGGCGCGCGCGTGCGCCCGATCGCCGCGGCAGTGGTCGACGAGGCGCGCGACGTGCTCATCGCCGTGTCGGCGCAGAACTCGATGCTGTCGCAAGTCGTTCACGCTGCGGCTGAGGGCAGCCTCGGCAATGGCCACGCCTGGGCCGCCGGCGTCACGCTCGACGGGTTCAGCGCCGAATTCGGCACGCATCCGACGCTGGTGAAGATGGATGTCGAAGGCAGCGAGGTCGCCGTCCTGCGCGGCGCGCAGCGGCTTCTCTCACACGGAAATCCGCCCGCCATCCTCTTCGAGCACAACCCGGTCACGCTCGCCGAATACGGCGCCACGCCGCGCGCTCTGCGCGAGCTCCTGGCCGGCTATCGGTTCTACTACGTGGACGATCTCGATGGGCAGATGCTGCCGTTCGGCCACCCGGTCGCCGACCTTGGCGCCATCGACTGGACCTGCAACCTCTTCGCCGCGCCGGCGGGGCAAGCCACCGACGAACGCTGGCCGTCGGTGGTGGGCGAAGCCGAGCGCAGGCTCCGCGGCAAACGCCGATCAGGACGGAAGCAGGGTTGGAGCGGGTAGCGGGAATCGAACCCGCATATTCAGCTTGGAAGGCTGCTGCTCTACCATTGAGCTATACCCGCGGACGGCGCGCTCCTTATCGTCAGCCTCGGACGGCCCGTCAACGCCGCTGGGAGCGACCGGGTTACCATAGCCTGTTTGCGGGCAACGCATGGCCAGAGCCCGACTTCGCGCGAGGCTGAGCGCCAATGTCCTGCGAAGCGCGCAGCGCGAAGCAGGATGGTGGGGGAGGTAGGACTCGAACCTACGAAGGCTTCCGCCAGCGGATTTACAGTCCGCCCCCTTTGCCGCTCGGGACACTCCCCCGCACCGGTCGATGCATGGTGCGACCGGGAACCGAAAAGCCTGAGGGCGCGGACGGTTCCGTCGGGCGCCGTATATGCGCAGGCGGCCAAGGCCTGTCAATCTTGGCCGCCCGCGGAGGTCAGGCTAAAGGTCTCGCATGGCGGAACGGCGCGTCAGGCGTAGGGAACGCGGCGGAGGCCACGGAGCCGATCGCGCCGCCGAGCGCGCCGCCGCTGGCGTCAATGTCGTCTACGGATGGCACAGCGCGCTCGCCGCGCTCAAGAACCCGCGCCGCCGCGTCACGCGCATCCTCGCCACGCGCAACGCGCTCGCGCGCCTTGCCGCGCTTGGCGTCCCTGATCTCCCCGCCGCGGCCGATCCGCACGAGATCGAACGCACAGCAGGCGTGGGCGCCGTGCATCAGGGGATCGCCGTCCTCTGCGATCCCCTCCCCGCTTCTCAGCTTGAGGATCTTGCCGACGCCCGCCTCGTGGTCGTGCTCGATCAGGTGACCGACCCGCAGAATGTCGGGGCGGTGGTGCGCTCCGCCGCCGCTTTCGGCGCCGCCGCACTGGTCCTGACGGAGCGGCACGGGCCGGCGGACTCCGGCGTGCTCGCCAAGGCCGCCTCGGGCGGGCTCGAGCACGTGGCGCTGATCCGGGTGAAGAACCTGGCGCGCGCGCTCCATGCGCTCGCC
>CAZARE010000298.1:0-2695 GCA_964487455.1 uncultured Propylenella sp. | reverse complement strand
GTCGAGGAGGCGGTCAGACGGGCGCTGAAGGAAGACCTCGGGCGCGCCGGGGACATCACCTCCGCCGCGACGGTCCCCGCCGATGCCCGCGCCGAAGCGATTATCGCCGCCCGGCGACCCGGCGTGCTCGCCGGCCTTCAGCTCGCGACGGCGGCGTTCCGCCAAATGGACCCGGCGATCTCCTTCAGCGTCGAGCGCCCCGACGGGAGTCGCGCCGGGCCCGGCGCCGTCGTCGCGCGCATCTCGGGAAACGCGCGCACCATCCTCGCCGCGGAGCGCGTGGCGCTCAACTTCCTCGGCCATCTCTCAGGCGTCGCCACCATGACCCGCCGCTACGTGGACGCTGTCGCCCATACCGACGTGAAGATCACCTGCACGCGCAAGACCATTCCAGGGCTGCGCGCCTTCCAGAAACATGCCGTCCGCTGCGGCGGCGGCGTAAATCACCGTTTCGGTCTCGACGACGCGATGCTCGTCAAGGACAACCATCTCGCCGTCGCGGGTGGCGTGGCGGAGGCGATGCGTCGCGCCAGGGCCTATGCCGGCCATCTTGTGAAAATCGAAGTTGAGGTCGACACGCTCGATCAGCTTCGCGAAGCGCTTG
The DNA here is from genome assembly GCA_964487455.1 of uncultured Propylenella sp. Taxonomy (GTDB): domain Bacteria; phylum Pseudomonadota; class Alphaproteobacteria; order Rhizobiales; family Afifellaceae; genus DASWJZ01. The sequence goes on along the minus strand of CAZARE010000298.1, from coordinate 2,091 downwards.
AAGCCGGCGTCGAGGCTGTCCTCCTCGACAACATGCCACCGGCGATGCTCCGCGAAGCCGTAGCCCTCAACGCCGGCCGCGCTGTGCTCGAAGCGTCGGGCGGAATCACGCTCGACACCGTCGCGGCGGTCGCCGAGACCGGCGTCGACTTCATATCGTCGGGCGCCATCACCCATTCCGCCCCGGCGCTCGATCTCGGGCTGGACATCAGCGTTGGCGGCTGACGCGGACGCCGCGGCAACTCTCCCGCTTCCCTTGCCGATTGTATGACACGCACGTTCGGGCTAGCAGCAAGGAGGCGCGAATCGTGGCACATACGCTTGTGAGAGGCGGCTCATGGCGAAATGGGTCTACACCTTCGGCGGCGGCAAGGCCGAAGGATCCGCGGGGATGAGGGAGCTGCTCGGGGGCAAGGGCGGCAACCTTGCCGAGATGGCGAGTCTCGGCCTGCAGGTGCCGCCAGGCTTCACCATTACCACGGACGTGTGCACCTGGTTCTACGCCAACGATCGCTCCTATCCGCCCGATCTCAGGCCGGAAGTGGAATCCGCGCTCGGATCGGTCGCCGACCTGACGGGCAAGATCTTCGGCGACAGATCGGAGCCGCTGCTCGTCTCGGTGCGTTCCGGCGGCCGGGCTTCCATGCCGGGCATGATGGACACGGTACTCAACCTCGGCCTCAACGACGATACGGTGAAGGCGCTCGCCGCGGCGGCCGACCCACGCTTCGCATGGGATTCGTACCGGCGCTTCATTCAGATGTATGGAAACGTAGTGCTCGGCGTGGATCACCACGAGTTCGAGTCGGCGCTCGAGCTTGAGCGCGAGAAGCGCGGCGCGGCGACGGACGCCGATCTCGACGCGGAGGCGCTGCAATCCATCGTCGATCTCTACAAGTCGCTGATCGAGGAGATGCTGGAGGCGCCGTTCCCACAGGATCCGCATGAGCAGCTGTGGGGGGCGATCGGCGCGGTGTTCGGCTCGTGGATGAACCCCCGCGCGATCGCCTACCGGCGGCTCCACGACATCCCGGAGAGCTGGGGGACCGCGATCACCGTGCAGGCCATGGTGTTCGGCAATATGGGCGATACATCGGCGACCGGCGTCGCCTTCACCCGCAACCCGTCCACCGGCGAGAAGGCGCTCTACGGCGAGTTCCTGATCAACGCCCAAGGCGAAGACGTGGTGGCCGGCATTCGGACGCCGCAGGACCTGACCGAGGCGGCGCGCGCCGCGTCGGGCTCCGCGCTCCCCTCTCTCGAAACCGCCTTACCCGAGGCGTTCGCCGAGTTCAGGCAGATCGCCAAGCAGCTTGAGAGCCACTATCGCGACGTGCAGGACGTGGAGTTCACCATCGAGCGCGGCAAGCTGTGGATGCTGCAGACGCGCACCGGGAAGCGCACGGCGAAGGCGGCGTTGAAGATCGCCGTCGACATGACGGGCGAGGGGCTGATCACGCGCGAGGAGGCGGTCGGCCGCATCGAGCCGAACACGCTGGACCAGCTGCTCCACCCCACGCTCGATCCGGACGCGGGGCGCACGCTGATCGCGCGCGGCCTGCCCGCCTCCCCGGGCGCCGCCACCGGCGAGGTCGTGTTCTATGCCGAGGAAGCCGAGCGGCTGAGGCGCGACGGGCACGACACGCTCCTGGTGCGCACCGAGACCAGCCCGGAAGACATTCACGGCATGGTCGCCGCGGTCGGCATCCTCACCGCGCGCGGCGGCATGACCAGCCATGCCGCGGTGGTGGCGCGCGGCATGGGCAAGCCCTGCGTCAGCGGCGCCGGATCGATCAAGATCGATGCGAAGGCCGGCACCATGACGGTCGGCGGAAAGACCTGGAAGGCCGGCGACGTGATCACCATCGACGGCGGGACCGGGGAGGTTTTCGACGGCCGCGTGCCCACGCTGCAGCCCGAGCTTACCGGCGATTTCCGGACGCTGATGGGCTGGGCCGACGCGGCCCGCCGCATGCAGGTGCGCGCCAATGCCGAGACCCCGAACGACGCGCGCGTGGCGCTGGAGTTCGGCGCCGAGGGAATCGGGCTTTGCCGCACAGAGCACATGTTCTTCGACGGCGAGCGCATCGTC
>CAZARE010000297.1:0-5206 GCA_964487455.1 uncultured Propylenella sp. | reverse complement strand
TTCGCCATGTCGGTCGGCCTCGCCACCCGCTTCATCCCGCTCGCCCTCTCACTCGGCGCGGCCGGAATTGTCTGGGTCGGTCTCTATCGCCCCGTCAGGCTCCTCGGCTGGCTCGCCGTGCTGGCGGCCGCCCTCGCCTGCGCGGCCATCGTGCTCGGGCCGCCATTCACGCCGGAGGAGATCGGCACGCGACCGTTGCTCAATGGCCTCGTGCTGCGTCTTGGTCTGCCGGCACTCGCGGCGCTTCTTGCCGGCGAGGTCTTGCGCCGCCGCCGCGACGGCGCCGAGGCGCGCATCCTGCAGACCATCGGGCTGGTCTTCGCCGCGCTCTTCGTCGTGCTGGAGATTCGCCACTACGCCAATGCCGGCGTGCTGGACGCGGGCCGGCCCGGGCTTGGCGAGCAGGCCGCGCTGACACTCGCGGCGTTGGCTTTCTCGCTCGGTCTGCAACGGATCGCCGCCCGGACCGGCAGCCTCGTCTATCGCGCCGCTTCGTTGGCGGCGGGCGTGGCCGGCGCGCTACTGATCGCGGTGGCGCATCTCGTCACCGTCAATCCGCTGCTCACCGGAGAGCCGGTCGGCGCCGGCCGGTTGTTCAATCTGCTCCTGCCCGGCTACCTGCTCACGGCAGGCGCCGCCGCCTGGGTCGCCGCCGCGGCGCGGCCGGTGCGTCCGCGCTGGTACGTGCTGATGCTGGCCGCGCTGTCGCTGGCGCTCGGATTCGCCTACGTAACTTTGATGGTGCGGCACGGCTTCCATGGAACGCGGCTCGACATCGGACGGCTCGCCGACGCGGAGAATTGGACCTACTCGGCGGTCTGGCTCGCTTTCGGCATTCTGCTTCTTGCCGCTGGCATCCTATCGCGCTCCCAGATGGTGCGCGCCGCCTCGGGCGTCGTCATCGCCGCGGTCGTATTCAAGGTGTTCCTCTTCGACATGGCGGCACTGACCGGCGCGCTGCGCGCGGCCTCGTTTCTCGGCCTCGGCGCGGCGCTTATCGTCATCGGACGACTCTACCAGCGGCTCCTGCTCGGCGGACGGGTGGAAGCGGCGCCCGAAGTCCCCTGACTCCCGGCACGCCGGACCGTGGCGGCTCGGCCTCAGCCGACCTGCACCACCACGCGGCCGCGCACCTTGCCCTCGGCGATTTTCTCGCCGGTTTCCTTGATTTGGTCGAAGCCGATCGTCGTCGTCATCGCCTTCAGCTTGTCGCGGTCGAGATCGGTGACGAGCCGCGCCCACGCCTCCTCGCGCAGCGGCTTGGGCATGATGACGGAATTGATGCCGAGCAGCGACACGCCACGCAAAATGAAAGGCGCGACCGAGGTCGGGAGGTCCATGCCGGCCGCGTTGCCGCAAGCGGCGACGGCCCCACCGAGCTTGGTCATGGCGATGACGTTGGCGAGGATCTTGGAGCCGACAGCGTCGATGCCGCCGGCCCAGCGCTCCTTGTCCAGCATCTTCGCGTCGCCCGACAGCTCGTCGCGTCCGATGATTTCGGCAGCACCTAGCCCCGTGAGATAATCGCGCTCCTCCTTGCGCCCGGTCACCGCGATCACGTGGTAGCCGAGCTTCTTCAGAAGCGCGACGGCGACCGAGCCGACGCCGCCGGCGGCGCCCGTCACCACCACCGGCCCGCGCGCCGGCTCGATGCCGTGCCGCTCCAGAGCCATGATGCAGAGCATCGCGGTGTAGCCGGCGGTGCCGATCGCCATGGCGTCCGCGGAGGAAAGCGCCGGCGGCTTTTTCACCAGCCACTCGCTCCTCACCCGCGCCATGCCGGCATAGCCGCCGAAATGCGTCTCGCCCATGCCCCAGCCGTTGGCGATCACCTCGTCACCGGGCTTGAACTCGGGACTATCCGAGCTCACCACCGTGCCGCAGAAGTCGACGCCCGGGATCATCGGCCAGCGCCGCACCACGGGCAGCTTTCCGGTGATCGCCAGCCCGTCCTTGTAGTTGACGGTGGAGTGGCTGACGCGGACCACCACGTCGCCCTCCATCAACTCGTCGAGCGTCATGTCGCGGACGCCGACCGACTGCTTCTTCTCAGCGTCGCGGTCGACGACGAGGGCTTTAAAGGTTTCGGACGCAGGCATCGCGGCTCCCCTCTCGCCTGCCTTCTTGCCGCGATGTCAGGGAAGTCGCAAGGGCACCACAAGTCCGTCGTCATCGCCGGGCTTGACCCGGCGATCCATTCCGTTGCGGTTGAGCCTAGTGCGGCTGTTTCGGAATGGATGCCCGGATCAAGTCCGGGCATGACGACGGTGAATGATGCGACGCACCGTCAGGTGTGCGACCACTACTCCCAGACCTTGGCTCCGTATTCGAAGTCCGGCCGCTGCGGGTCGACGATGCAGAAGCGATGTCCGGTCGGGGCTTCCATGACAATCCATCGCTTGACAGCGCCGATGCGCTTCGCGCCGAGAGCTTCGACCCGCTGCGCCTCCGCTTCCTTGTCGTCCGTCTCGATGTCGATGTGGACCCGCGGAGGATGGTCCACAGCCTGCAACAGGATGCGCGCCTCGCCGTCCGGCGTCTTGAGGACCGCATATTTCTCGTCGGTGTCCCTCTCTCCTTCGTAACCTAGAGCGCGAGACCAGAAGCTCAGCGCCTCGTCGAGCCAATCGGTCTGGCAATCGACGACAATGCATCCAAGGCGGCTCTTGTGGGTCATACGCGTCCTCCATCGGTTTTCCACGGAGCAATCCTTTGTGACTTGTCATTCCGGTTTGGCCGGAGGCCAAGACCGGGACCCATGAACACGAAGTGGTGCGGTCGATTGCCGACGGTCGCGCCACCTCGCTACGATCCGGAGTTCATGGGTCCCGGACAAGCGCGTTCCGCGCTTTCCGGGATGACAATCGATGAGCGCCTGAACTAAGCAGCCGGCGCTACTTGGTACGCCGGGCGCTCCTGGATCGGCCAGTGGACGACGGCCGCGAAGATGCCGAGCGCCACGCCGAGCCACCACACCACGTCGTAGGAGCCGGTCTGGTCGTAGAGCCGGCCGCCGAGCCACACCCCGAGGAACGCGCCGACCTGATGCGAGAAGAATACGATCCCCATCAGCATGGCGAGGTGCTTCGGCCCGAACATGATGGCGACCAGCGCCGAGGTCGGCGGCACGGTTGAAAGCCAAAGGAGCCCAAGGACGGACGCGAAGACGAGCACGGTCACCGGCGTCGGAGGCAAGAGCACGAAGATGGCGATCGCCACGGCGCGCGAGAAATAGATGAGCGAGAGGAAGATCGGCTTGGAGTGGTTCTGGCCGATCACGCCGGAGGCAAGCGAGCCGATGATGTTGAAGAGCCCGATCAAGGCCAGCGCCCAAGCTCCTATCAGTGGGTCGAGCCCCTTGTCGACGATGTAGGGCGGCAGGTGCGTGGTGATGAAGGCCACGTGGAAGCCGCAGACGAAGAAGCCCGCCGTGAGCAGGTTGTAGCTGCGGTGCGCGAAGGCCTCGCCGAGCGCCTGGCGCATCGTCTGCTCGCGCACGACCTCGCCCACGAAGCCGGGCCGTCCGGCCATGGCGAGCGCGAGAACGGGAATCGCCAGCATCAAGACGGCCAGGATGACCAGCGCCTGCGACCAGCCGAAGCTCGAGATCAGCGTCTGCCCGAACGGCGCGAAAAGGAATTGGCCCATGGAACCGGCGGCGGTGCCGACGCCGAAGATGACGGAGCGGCGCTCCGGCGGCACGCGTCGCCCGAAGGCGGCAAGCACGATGGAAAACGATGCCGCCGCCATGCCGATGCCGATCATCAGGCCGGCGGAGACGTTGAGCCAAAGCGGCGTCGGCGCCCATGCCATGAGCGCGAGGCCACCGGCGTAGATGAGCCCGCCGCCGGCCAGCACGCGTCCGGAGCCGTAGCGGTCGGCGATGGCGCCCGCGATCGGCTGCCCGATGCCCCACATGATGTTCTGGACGGCGATGGAGAGCGCGAAAATCTCGCGGCTCCACTCGCGCGCCTCCGTCATCGGCGCGAGGAAAAGCCCCATGATGGAGCGCGGGCCGAAGGAAAGAAGCGAGATCAGGCAGCCGGCGACAATCACGACCGGCAGGGCGACGGCAACTGAACGGGCGGCGGCGCTTGGTGGGGCGGCGATGGTCATCTGCGGGAGTCCGTCAGGAACGCTGACTTATATCGGAGGATCGTCGGCTTGGCGCATTCAACTTTCTTACCAGTCCGTTCAGCGTTGCTGAAGGATTGCCGCTTCCTCGGCCATCGAAGTTGCTTGAAATGCGGCCACATCGGTCCTATCTAGCAAGCACCGGCAAGAGGCCGGTTTTCTTTGAACCCTCTTATACTCATATTGAGTATAATCATGGAGGGAACGGCATGAGTTATCCCCAGGCCCTCGAGTTGGATCGCGTCGAGCGCCGTGACGCCCCAGCGCGCTTCCCGCTCCTGCCAAGGCCCGACCTTTCCTACACGCCGGCGGCGGCCGAGGCCACCGCTCCGCTCTACGAGAAGGTACGGCACGTCATCCCGGCGATCGAGTGGCCCTCTTTCGCGCCGATGATTCATGCGATCAACGCACTGAAGGCCGAGCGCAACGCCGTCATCCTGGCGCACAATTATCAGACGCCGGAGATTTTCCACTGCGTCGCCGACATCGTCGGCGATTCGCTGCAGCTCGCGCAGGAGGCGGCGAAGACCGACGCCGACGTGATCGTCCAGTGCGGCGTGCACTTCATGGCCGAGACCTCGAAGATCCTCTGCCCCGACAAGACGGTGCTCATTCCCGACAGCCGCGCCGGCTGCTCGCTCGCCGCCTCGATCACCGGGGCGGACGTGCGGCGCCTGCGCGAGAGCTATCCGGGCGTGCCGGTCGTCGCCTACGTCAACACCAGCGCCGAGGTGAAGGCCGAGGTCGACATCTGCTGCACGTCTTCCAACGCGGTCGAGGTGGTGGATTCGCTCGGCGCGAAGAAGGTGATCTTCCTGCCCGACCGGTATCTCGCCAAGTGGGTCGCCTCGCAGACCGACGTGGAGATCGTCGCCTGGCACGGCGCCTGCGAGGTGCACGAGCGCTTCACCGGCGAAGAGCTTCGCGCCTATCGCGACGCCGATCCCTCCATCCGCATCATCGCGCATCCCGAATGCCCGCCCGACGTGCTGGCGGAAGCCGACTTCACCGGCTCGACCGCCAAGATGATCAACTGGGTGAAGAACGAGCGCGCCGCCAAGGTGCTGATGGT
>CAZARE010000296.1:0-2705 GCA_964487455.1 uncultured Propylenella sp. | reverse complement strand
CGGCCGTGCGCCCGACTACAAGGCGGCCTTCCTCGGCACGCTAGGCGCCAACTCCGAGTTCTATGAGCCGTACCAGGAGAACGCCAAGCGCTGGTACAAGTTCGCGCAGGAGCGCGTGCCGTTCGTCAACCACGCCATCATTCATCCGCCGGTCGACCGCGACCGGCCGCCCAACGAGGTCGCGGACGTCTGCGTGCACGTGGAGAAGGAGACCGACGCCGGCATCATCGTGTCGGGCGCCAAAGTGGTCGCCACCGGCTCGGCGCTGACCAACTACACGTTCGTGGCGCACCATGGCCTGACGCCGCTGCAGGACAAGAGCTTCGCCGCCGTCTTCATGATCCCGACCAACGCGCCGGGCGTGAAGTTGATCTGCCGCACCTCCTTCGAGATGGCGGCGACGGCGATGGGCAGCCCCTACGATTATCCGCTGTCGAGCCGCCTCGACGAGAACGACGCGGTCTTCATCCTCGACAAGGTGCTCGTGCCTTGGGAGAACGTCTTCGTCTATGCCGACGTGGATAAGGCGAACAACTTCTTTCCGCGCACCGGCTTCCTGCCGCGCGCCCTCCTGCACGGCAGCACGCGGCTGGCGGTCAAGCTCGATTTCATTGCGGGCCTGATGCTCAAGGCCGTCGAAGCGGGCGGCACGAAGGACTTCCGCGGCGTGCAAGCCAAGGTCGGCGAGGTCATCGGCTGGCGCAACGCCTTCTGGGGCCTGTCGGACGCCATGTGCCGCGATCCGCAGCCGTGGATCGGCGACTACCTGCTGCCGAACCAGCAGCCGGGCAGCGCCTACATGATCTTCGGCACCTACGCCTATTCACAGATCAAATACATCATCGAGGAGACGGTCGCTTCCGGCCTAATCTACCTCAACAGCTCCAGGCTCGACTTCGAGAATCCGGAGATACGCCCCTATCTCGACCAGTATCTGCGCGGCTCGCACGGCTACAAGGCGCAGGAGCGCGTCAAGCTGCTCAAGCTGCTCTGGGACACGATCGGCACCGAGTTCGGGGGACGGAGCGAGCTCTACGAGATCAACTGGTCCGGCTCCACCGAGGAGATCCGCCGCTATTGTCTGTTCGGGGCGCAGGCGTCGGGCGCGGCCGAGAAGATGGTCGGGTTCGCCGAGCAGTGCATGGCCGAATATGATATCGACGGCTGGCGCGTCCCCGACTTGGCCGATCCGGGCCAACTGAGCTACTTCGCCATGCGCAAGGGCAAGTGACGCGGGCGCGGCAGCTCCGGGCGTAGGTTCCGATGGGCCTGGACGCGATCGGGCCGTTCACCTACCGCGGGCTGCCGCACCACATCCTGTTCGGGGCCGGCCGGTTGGCCGAAGGGCCGGATGTCGTGCGCGGCTTCGGATGTTCCAACGCGCTTGTCCTCTCCACCGCCGAGCAGCGCGACGTGGGCGAGCGCGTCTACGCCATTCTGGGCGAGCTTGCCGTCGGCATCTTCTCCGGCGCGGCGATGCACACGCCGGTTGAGGTGACCGAGGCGGCGCTGGAGCTTTATGACGAGCTGGACGCCGATTGCGTGGTGTCGGTCGGAGGCGGCTCCACCACCGGCCTCGGCAAAGCCATCGTGCTGAGGACCGACGCCCCGCAGCTCGCCATCGCAACGACTTATGCCGGGTCGGAAGTCACGCCAATCCTCGGCGAGACGAAGGATGGCGTTAAGACCACGCAGCGGAGCGACAAGCTGTTGCCAAACGCCGTCATCTACGACGTCGACCTCACTCTCTCGCTGCCACAGCGCCTTTCCGCCACGAGCGGGCTCAACGCCATGGCGCATGCCGTGGAGGCGCTTTACGCCAAGGACGGCAACCCTGTCGTCTCGCTGATGGCGGAGGAGGGGCTCAAGGCCTTTGCTCAGGCCCTTCCGCGGATCGTTCGCGACCCGAAGGACCGCGAGGCGCGCACCAGAGCGCTCTACGGCGCCTGGCTCTGCGGCATGTGCCTGGCCTCCACGTCCATGGCGCTGCATCACAAGCTCTGCCACGTGCTCGGCGGCGCCTTCGATCTGCCGCACGCCGAGACGCATGCGATCGTGCTGCCGCACGCCACCGCCTACAACGCCGAGGCGGCGCCTGATGCCATGGCGCGCATAGCGCGTGCGCTCAAAGCCGATGACCCCGCCGCTGGCCTCTACGGGCTCGCGCGTTCGCTCGGCATCCCGCTCGCGCTGAAGGACATTGGCATGCCGGCCGGCGGTATCGACAAGGTGGCGGCCCTCGCCGCGGAGGACCCCTACTGGAACCCGCGCCCGATCGAAGCAGACGCCATCCGCGACCTCATCGCGCGCGCCTACGCGGGCGCGCCGCCGCCGACGGTAAAGGTCAAACAGTAACGCGCCGTCGCATGCAACCTTGACGCGGCAGAGGGTGCGCAATAGCCCAGCGGAAAGAGAACGAGGCGATAAGAGGGAGGCGCGGCACCGCGATGGCAAACACAAGCGAGCCGCGTATGCGGCCGGTCAAAATGGGGCCGACCGCCGTCGAGGTGAGGCGCGGCGAAGGCGGCGTCCTCTACGTGTGCTCGCCCGAGCCGCTCGGCCCCTATGCCACCCGTCTCACCGATAAGTTCGACGAGTGGGCCGACAGGGCGCCCGAGCGGGTGTTCCTCGCCGACAGGGGGGAGGACGGCGCCTGGCGCAAGATCGTCTACGCAGAGGCGCGGGAGACCGCTCGATCGATAGCC
>CAZARE010000295.1:0-12171 GCA_964487455.1 uncultured Propylenella sp. | reverse complement strand
CGCCGATCGGATATGCGAGAAAGGCTTCTTCGGCCAGAAGACCGGCCGCGGCTTCTACCGCTACGCGGAAGGGAGCCGCACGCCGCTTCCCGACCCGGAGGTCGAGACTCTGATCCGCGAAGCCTCGGATCGGCTCGGCATAGAGCGCCGCATGATCGAGGCCGCGGAGATCATCGAGCGCCTGCTTTATCCGATGGTGAGTGAAGGCGCCCAGATACTCGACGAGGGCGTCGCGCAGCGCCCGGGCGACATCGACGTGATCTGGGTCTATGGTTACGGTTTTCCGGCGTGGCGCGGCGGGCCCATGCACTGGGCTGACAGCGTCGGCCTGCCTACGATCCGCGACCGGCTGGAGCACCATGCGCGAAAGAACATGAGGCTGAGGCCGGCACCGCTGCTCAGCCGGCTGGCCGAGGAGGGGCGCGGTTTCGCGTCGCTCGAAGAGGGGAGGGGGGCGGCATGACGGACCGACCGTTTGCCTGGGAGAAGTCCTACCCGCCGGGGCTGAGCTGGGACGCGCCGATCGAAATCTCCACGCTGGGCGATCTCTTCGATTCGGCGGTGGACGCCTTCGCGGACAAGCCCGTCATCGACTACGCGGGACGGACGATTTCCTACGCAGAGCTCGGCGGCGAGGTCGCGGCGGCCGCGGCCGCGTTCCTCCGCGCGGGGCTCGGCCGCGGCGCCTCGTTGGCCCTCTACCTTCCGAACGCTCCCGATTTTCCGGTGGCGCTGTTCGGCGGCCTGAAGGCCGGTGCGCGCCTGGTGCCCCTCAGCCCGCTCGATGCAGAGCGTGAGCTTGCCCACAAGCTCAAGGATTCCGGCGCGCGGACGCTGGTCACCACCGACATCGCGCCCATCTTTCAGATGGCGTTGAAGCTTCTGGATGGGGGCCACGTCGATCGCCTGATCGTTGGCGAGAACGCGCGCTGGACGGCCGCCCCGATCCCGACACTGGCGATCCCCGAGCGCGACGACGTCACCTCCTGGTCGGCCTTCGTCGAGGGCGCCACCCCGCCGACGCGATGGCCCGCCGTGGCGCCGGAGGACGTGGCCTTCCTGCAATACACCGGCGGAACGACCGGATTGCCCAAGGGGGCAATGCTCACCCACGCGAACCTCACGGCAGCCACCTCGATGTACAGCAGGTGGTACGCCGCCCAGGGCCTCGACCGCGTCGGCGAGGACAAGGTCATCTGCGTGCTCCCGCTCTTCCACATCTATGCGCTGACGACGATCCTCTTCCGCCAGCTGCAGCTGGGGAACGAGCTGCTGCTTAGGCTGCGCTTCGACGTGGAGGCGACCCTCAACGACATCGAGGTCAAGCGAGCGACCGTATTTCCCGGCGTGCCGACCATGTGGATCGCGCTTTGTCAGGCGCCGGGGCTGGAGAAGCGCGACCTGTCGTCATTGCGGTTCTGCGGGTCCGGCGGCGCGCCGCTGCCGGTGGAGGTCGCCAACCGCTTCGCGAAGCTGACCGGGCTCGCGCTGCTCGGCGGCTGGGGCATGACGGAGACCTCGCCCGCCGGCGCCGTCATCCCGGTCGACGGTCCCGACAAGCCGGGCACCATCGGCCTGCCGCTGCCCGGTGTCGAGATGGACATCGTGGCGCTCGACGATCCGCGCCGGCGGCTGCCGCCCGGCGAAGTCGGCGAAATCCGCATCAGGGGCGCCAACGTGACCTCCGGCTATTGGCAGAAGCCGGCGGACACAACGGCGGCATTCGCCGACGGCTATTTCCTGACCGGTGACATTGGCGCCATGGACGAGGATGGCTACTTCTTCATCGTCGACCGCAAGAAGGACATGATCCTGTGCGGCGGCTTCAACGTCTATCCGCAGCTGGTCGAGCAGGCCATTTACGAGCACCCTTCGGTCGAGGAGGTGCTGGTGGTCGGCGTTCCTGACGCCTATCGCGGCGAGTCGGCTAAAGCCTTCGTCAAGCTGCGCGACGGCGCGGCGCGGCTCACCCTCGAAGGATTGCGGGAGTTCCTGGCCGACAAGGTCGGGCGTCACGAGATGCCGCGCGAACTGGAAATACGCGATGCGCTGCCGCGCACCACCGTGGGCAAGCTGTCGAAGGTGGCGCTGCGCGAAGAGGTCCTGAGCGCGGCGAAAGCCGCTGCGACCGCCTGACCGGAGCAGTCCATGACCGACGCCGTCATTGTCTCCACTGCGCGGACGCCGATCGGCAAGGCGTATCGGGGGGCGCTGAACGATACCGACGCGGCGACGCTCGGCGCGCATGCCATCAGCCATGCCGTAGCCCGCGCCCGCATCGAGCCCGGCGAAGTGGAGGACGTCGTCATGGGCTGCGTGCTGACGGAGGGTACGGCCGGCGGCAACATCGCGCGCAAGGCGCTGCTGCGCGCCGGGCTGCCGGCGAGCGTCGCCGGCACCACGATCGACCGGCAATGCTCCTCCGGGCTGCAGGCGATCGCTGTCGCTTCGCGCGCCGTCCGCTGCGACGGCGTGCCGGTCGCCGTGGCTGGCGGCATGGACACGATCAGCCTGGTGCAGAACGAGCACCGGAACGTCTACCGCGCCCAGGACCCGGCGCTGCTTGAGATCAAGCCGGAGGTGTACCTGCCAATGATCGACACGGCGGAGATCGTTGCGGAACGCTACGGGATCTCGCGCGAGGAGCAGGACGCCTACGCGCTCGAGAGCCAACGCCGCACTGCTGCCGCCCAGCAGGGATTAAGGTTCGCGGACGAGATCGTTCCGATTGCGACAAGGATGGCCGTCGTCGACAAGGAAAGCGGCGAAGTCTCGCATCGCGAGCTGAGTTTGGAGAAGGACGAGGGCAACCGCCCGGATACGACCCTGGAGGGTCTTGCCGCGCTAAAGCCGGTACGTGGCGAGGGCCATGTGATCACGGCGGGGAACGCCAGCCAGCTTTCCGACGGTGCTTCAGCTTGCGTGGTCATGGAGGCCAGGCACGCGGAGCGGAAGGGCCTCGATGCGCTCGGCGCGCTGCGCGGCTTCGTAGTGGCCGGCTGCGAGCCGGACGAGATGGGCATCGGCCCGGTCTTCGCCGTTCCAAGGCTGCTTGAACGCCATGGCCTCGGCGTCGACGATGTCGACCTGTGGGAGCTCAACGAGGCGTTCGCCGTGCAAGTGCTTTATTGCCGCGACCGCCTGGGACTCGATCCCGAAAAGCTCAATGTCGATGGCGGGGCCATATCCGTCGGCCATCCCTACGGCATGTCGGGCGCGCGGCTCGCCGGTCATGCCCTCATCGAGGGACGGCGGCGCGGAGCCAAGCGCGCCATCGTGACGATGTGCGTCGGCGGCGGCATGGGCGCCGCCGGCTTGTTCGATATCTACCATTGAGGCGGCCATGGACCTGAAGTTCTCCGAGGAAGAAAGAGCCTTCCGTGAAGAGGTGAGGAGCTTCGTGTCCTCCGCCCTGCCGGACGATATCAGCCGCAAGATGATCGAGGGCTTGTCCCTGTCGAAGGACGACATCGTCGCCTGGCAGCGCATCCTCAACAACAAGGGCTGGGCGGTGCCGTCCTGGCCGGTCGAATGGGGCGGTCCCGGCTGGAACGCCATAAGGACGTACATCTTCTATGAGGAGCTGCAGGCGGCGCCGGCGCCGCTGCCGCTGCCCTTCGGTGTGCAGATGGTCGGCCCGGTCATCTATACCTTCGGCAACGAGGAGCAGAAGCGGCGCTTCCTCCCGCGTATTGCCAATATCGACGACTGGTGGTGCCAGGGATTCTCCGAGCCCGGCGCCGGCTCGGACCTCGCCTCGCTCAGGACGTCGGCGCGGCGCGAGGGCGATCACTATGTGGTCAACGGGCAGAAGACGTGGACCACGCTGGCGCAATATGCCGACTGGATCTTCTGCCTTGTGCGCACCGATGCCAAGGCGGAGAAACGCCAACAGGGCATTTCCTTCCTCCTCATCGACATGAGGACGCCGGGCATCACCGTTCACCCGATCAAGACAATCGACGGCGGCCAGGAGATCAACGAGGTCTTCTTCGACGATGTGAAGGTGCCGGTGGAGAACCTGGTGGGCGAGGAGAACCGCGGCTGGGACTACGCCAAGTTCCTGCTCGGCAACGAGCGCTCCGGCATCGCCAGGGTCGGTCTTTCCAAGGAGCGCATTCGCCGCATCAAGGAGCTCGCGTCGCTAGAGCAGGACGGGCGCGGCCGGCTCATCGACCAGACGCGCTTCCGCGAGCGCCTGGCCGAGGTCGAGGTGGAGCTGAAGGCACTGGAGATCACGCAGCTGCGCGTCGTTGCCGCCGAGGCGAAGCGCGGCAAGGGAAAGCCCGACCCGGCCTCGTCGATTCTCAAGATCAAAGGGTCGCAGATACAGCAGGCAACCACCGAGCTGATGATGGAGATTGCCGGCCCGTTCGCCATGCCCTTCGCCGAAGAACGCGGCGAGGGCGCGAACGAGCCTCCGGTCCGTCCGGATTGGGCGGCGAGCATCGCGCCGACCTATTTCAACTGGCGTAAGATATCGATCTACGGCGGAACGAACGAGATCCAGAAGAACATCATCGCCAAGGCGATCCTGGGCTTCTAGCCATGGACTTCGATCTTAGCGATGAGCAGGTGCTTCTGCGCGACACCGTCGAGCGCCTGCTCGCCGATCGCTACGACTTCCAGAAACGCAACGCCTTCGCCGCCTCGGATCCGGGGTGGAGCCGCGAGATGTGGAGTGCCTTCGCGGAGCTCGGGCTGCTTGGCGTGCCGTTCGCGGCCGACGATGGCGGGCTGGAGGGCAGCGCTGTCGAGACCATGATCATCATGGAGGCTTTCGGCCGGGCGCTTTCGCTCGAGCCCTATCTTGCAACCGTGGTTCTGGGCGGAGGCCTTCTGCGCCATGGCGGCAGCGCCGCGCAGAGGTCCGAGCACATCCCGGGCATCATTGCCGGCGAGCGCCTCGTCGCCTTTGCGCACTCCGAAAGACAGGCGCGCTTCGATCTCGCCCAGGTGGACACGCGGGCGGAAAAGCGGGGAGGAGGCTGGGTCCTCGACGGCGCAAAGGCGCTCGTGCTCGACGGGGCCTCCGCCGACGTCCTGGTGGTGAGCGCCCGGATCGCGGGAGACGCTGCGGAACGAGAGGGAATAGGGCTTTTTCTAGTCGATGGCCGCGCGCCCGGGGTCACTGTCCGCGGCTATGCGATGCAGGATGCGCGGCGCGCCGCCGACATTACACTTGAAGCAGTCGAGGTCGGCGCGGAGGCGGTGCTCGGCGATCCGGCGGGAGCGCTGCCGCTGATCGAGCGCGTAGTCGACGAGGCGATCGCCGCTCTTTCCGCCGAAGCGGTCGGCGCGATGACGGCGATGCACGAATTGACACTCGCCTATCTCAAGGAGCGCAAGCAATTTGGCGTGCCGATCGGAAGCTTTCAGGTGCTGCAGCATGAGGCCGTCGACATGTACGTGGCGGTGGAGCAGGCGCGGAGCATGATGATGCTCGCCGCGATGATGGCCGCGGAGGAAAACGCCGCCGAACGTGGCCGCGCCATGGCCGCCGCCAAGGTTCAGGTCGGACACTCGGCACGGCTCGTCGGGCAGAAGGCGATCCAGCTGCACGGCGGCGTCGGCATGACCGCGGAGTTCAAGGTCGGGCACTGCTTCAAGCGCGCCACCATGATCGACATGACCTTCGGCAACGCCGACCATCATCTGGCGCGTTTGGGCGAGGCGGGCGGGCTCATCGCGGCGTGAGCGCGTCAGCGGGCGCGCATTCTCGGCTGCTTCGCGGCTCGGGCAATATCGGATTGATGCAGGGCGGCGACGGGACCGCCCTTCTTCACGAAAGGCGGCCAGACTTGGTTTCTGCCATTGCGCTTGGCTGCATAAAGCGCCGCATCGGCGCCGGAAACCAACTCGGCGAATGTCTGTGCCGATGCCGGGCCGGCCATGGCCCCAAGGCTTGCCGTCACAACGCCGCGTGGGCCCAGGCTCTCGTTTGGCATACCAAGCGTCTCGATCTGGCGGCGGATGCGCTCCGCTACGCGCACGGCCTCGCTCAAATCCGTATCTGGCAAGAGCATGAGGAACTCCTCGCCTCCTAGCCGGACGACGAGGTCGCCTTCATTACGGCATTCCGCTGAAATGGCGCCTGCCACCCGCTTGAGGCAGACGTCGCCGGCAACGTGCCCATAGCGGTCGTTGAACGGCTTGAAGCGATCGACATCGATCATGATGACTGCGGCCGGGAAGGTGCCGTGCTCTGACGCGACACTCAGCCTTTCGACGGCTTCCTCCAGGTGCCGACGATTGGCGAGGCCCGTGAGCGGGTCCCGGTTGGCGACTTCCTCAGCCGCCTCGCGCCCCAATTGATCGCGGAGGCGTCTTAGAAACGCATGCCGGACGTCCCGCTCCATACGCTGGTTGGCCATGAGACTGAGATAAGCCGCTGACAGCATGAGCGCGACGCCAGTGAACTTGACTGCAAAAGGCGATGTGCCCGGCAGGAGCACCGCAAGATAGGTCGAAGCCAGAAGTGCGGTGGAGGCCACGGCGACTCTAAAGCCGTAGCGCTGATTCATGTTCATGTAGACCACGATCATGATCGCCAGGTACTGGTAGTGGTCGGCGGCGGCTTCTCCTTGGTTGAGTCTGTAGATGTACATGATCTGGGCGATCATCATGAAAGGAATCGTGGTCGCTATGCATTCGCGCAGCCATTGCTTCCCCACCCGCGCGTAGAGGAATCCGATGAGGAGAATGATCGGCGTCACTATGCAAAGATGCAAAATCGCCGCTGTAACGAGAGTCTCCGGCAACAGAAGAAGATCGGCAACAAGGAAGCCGTTGTAGATGAGCACCGCTGGCAAGAGGCCCTTGGCCATGACCTTGAGCCGGTAACTCTGCATCTGCTCGTCGTAGAGCGCCTCGATCGAGGGGGGGAAAACGAGCTTCTTGCTTTTGGCCTCGATATGCTCCTCGACCATCGGCAATGTGACGGAACGGACGGGCATGTCTCTCTGCGGGCGGTGGAAACGGCAACGCTTGAAGCCGATCCGTTAGCCCGTAAGGTTTGAAGATTCCCTGCCGCACTCGCTAAAATGAGGATGAAAAGACGCGTTGCTGCCTCGTCCGCGTCCATGGCCCACCATCGGAGCCTCCGTCTCCGTCCGACGAAGCGGGTAGCAGCGATTCGGTGGTTATGGGATCAACAGCGCGAGCATCTCCGCGACGCAGGCCGGCCGTTCCTCGTTCTCGATTTCCACGGTCGCGAGGAAGGTCACCAGCAAGCGTCCTTCGTCTCTCGGCTCGGCGGCGGCGAGATCGAAGGTGGCGCGGATGCGTGATCCGCTGGGCACCGGCGCCGGAAAGCGCACCTTGCCAAGGCCATAGTTGAGCCGGGACGAAACGCCCAAGACTTCGAACACCTGCGCGCGGAGCGCGGGCAGCAGCGAAAGCGTCAAAAAGCCGTGCGCGATAGTTCGGCCGAGCGGCAGCTCGCGCTTGGCGCGCTCCGCGTCGACATGTATCCATTGGTGGTCGCCGGTAGCGTCGGCGAAGGTGTCGATCATCCCCTGGTCGACGATGATCCAGTCGCTCACGCCGAGCCGCGTGCCGACCAGCGCGATGAGCTGTTCCAGCCCTTCGATGACGCGCTGAGCCACGGGTCAGACCTTCATGCCGGGGAGGTTGAGAGATGCGGTGTTGCCTCCGTCAACGGGTAGCGCCTGACCGGTGATGTAGCTGGCGTCGTCGCTGGCCAGGAAGGCGATCGCCGCGGCGACTTCGTCGGGCTTGCCGTAGCGCCTGAGCTCGCAGCGGTAACCGAGGCGGTCCTCTTTGCCCTTCTCGCGGGCCATGTCGAACACCGGCTTCGTCATGCCAGTCTCGATCAGGCCGGGACAGACGGCGTTGACGCGGATGCCGTGCCCGCCGAGGTCGCAGGCCGAGGTCATCGTGAAGCTGATCAGTCCGGCCTTCGAGGCGCTGTAGGCGTTGCCGCCGGCGCCGGAGCGGATGCCGGCTACGGAGGCGGTGTTGACGATGGCGCCGCGCCGCGCCTCGATCATGGCGCGCGACACGTACTTGGTGAAGTTGACCGCGCCGTAGAGATTGACCTCCATGACTTGCCGCCAAGTCGCGCCGTCCTGCTCGGGAGCCGTCGCCATGTCGCCGGCGATACCTGCATTGTTGCAGAGCACGTCGATGCGCCCGAGCTCGGCGAGCACCGCGGAGACGCATGACCCGACGGCCTCCTCGTCGGCAACGTCGATGGCGAAGAGCATGCGCCGCGTGTCGCCTGGCAGCGACGCGGCCGTCTCCTCCAGCCCGGTCCCGTTTCGGTCGATGAGCGCAAGCGTCGCTCCTTCGGATGCGAAGCGCTGCGCCAATGCGCGGCCGATGCCGCTCCCGGCTCCCGTCATCAGCGCGACCTTGCTGTCGAACCTCACGCGCCGCTCCGGGTCGGGTCGTCGCCAATCTTGACGATCAGCTTGCCGCGGTTCCTGCCTTTCATGAGTCCCTGGAACGCCTCCACGGTCTTTTCGATGCCCTCCACGATGTCGTCGCGGTAACGCACTTCACCGCTCTTGAGCCAGGCTGTCATGTCGCGGGTGAAGTCGGGAATGCGGTCGTTGTGGTCGAACACCAGGAAGCCGCGCACGGTGAGGCGGCGGGTCAGCGTCAGCCCCATGAAGCGAGCGAGCGGATCGGGCCCGGAAACAGTAGGCGGGGTGTTGTAGGCGGAGATGCGGCCGCAGACCAGCATGCGTCCGTAGAGATTGAGCAGCGAGGCTGCCGCGTCCGCCACCGGCCCCCCGACATTGTCGAAGTAGATGTCGACCCCGTCTGGGCAGGCCGCCTTCAGCTGGTCGCGGAAATCCTCGGCCTTGTAGTTCACCGCGGCGGTGAAGCCGAGCTCGTTCACGACGTAGTCGCATTTGTCGTCGGCGCCGGCGACCCCGATGGCGCGGCAGCCCTTGATGCGAGCGATCTGGCCAACCACCTGGCCCACTGCCCCGGCGGCGGCGGAGACGACGACGGTCTCGCCCGGCTTGGGCCGCCCGTGGTCGAGCAGGCCGACGTAGGCTGTCAGCCCCGGCATTCCCAACACGCCGAGCGCCGTGGTGATCGGCGCCTGGCTCGGATCGAGCTTGCGCAGGCCCTTGCCGCCGGCGACGGCATGCGTCTGCCAGCCGGTCATGCCGAGCACGATGTCGCCGGGCTTCAGGCCGTCGAAGCGGCTTTCGACTACCTCACTCACAGTGCCGCCGACCATGACATCGCCTTGCTTGACCGGATCGGCGTAAGTCCGCACGCCGCTCATCCGGCCGCGCATGTACGGGTCGAGCGAGAGATAAATCGTACGCAAGAGCACCTCGCCCTCGCCCGGACTGGGAGCCGCGAAGCTCTCAAGCCGCAGATGACGCTCGTCCGGCATGCCGTCGGGATACTCGGCCAGCACGATTCGTTTGGCTTGGTTGTCGCTCATGCCTTGTCTCCCGTAGTTTGGTGTCGCCGCTTATCCGGCCTGGGCGATGCGTTTGCCGGCCTCTGCCAAGAGGCCGGCACGGCCGCCGACCTGGCGCGCGTCGTCGCTGCTGGCGTTGCCCTGCACTGCGCGCGCCGCCACACCTTGCAGGATGGCGGCCATGCGGAACAGCGAGAACACAAGGAGATACGACCAGTCCGGCACGTCGGCCCGGACGCTGAGCGCGCAATAGGCGGCGAGCAGCTCCTCCTCCGCCGGAATGCCGATATCACCAAGATCGAGCCCTTCGAGCCCCCGCACGCCGCCTACTTTGGCCGGCAGGTGGTAGGGCATGCAGAAATACGCAAGATCGGCAAGCGGGTGGCCGAGAGTGGAGAGCTCCCAGTCGAGCACCGCGACGACCTTCGGCTCTTCGCTGTCCACGATGAGGTTGCCGAGCCGGAAGTCGCCGTGAACGATCGCCGTTTCGTCAGCCGCGCCCCGATGCTCGGCGAGCCAGTCCTTGAGCCAGCCCATCGCCGGAATGTCGGCCTCGAGGCGCGAAGCCTCGTACTGCTGCGACCAGCGGGCGACCTGCCGCGCCACGTAATTGTCGGGACGGCCGAAGCCTTCGAGGTCCACGGCTTGCGGATCGACCGCATGCAGTCTCGCCAGCGTGTTGACGGCATCGATGATGAGGGGCGCGCGCAACGCCTTCGGAAGCTCCAGCGGCGGCTCCTGCACCACCAGGCCGTCGACATAGTCCATCACGAAGAACGCTGTGCCGATGATTTCCTCATCTTCGCACAGAAGACGCATGACCGGGACCGGCACGTCGGTCTTGGCGAGCGCCGCCATGACGCGGTACTCACGCTCGACCTGATGCGCCTTGGGCAAGAGAGTGCCGGGCGGCTTCTTTCTGAGCACGTAGCGGCGGTCGTCGCCGGTTGTCAGCAGGAATGTCGGGTTGGACTGGCCGCCGCGGAACTGCCGGAACGTCAGGCCGGTTTCGGCGCCCGCGATACGGCCCTTCAGGTAGTCTGCGAGCGCCGCCTCGTCGAAGCGGTGCGCCGGGCGCACCGGGATCGTCGTCGCCGGTTGCTCAACGACATCCGTCACCGTCAGCCCCAGGAGATCGTCTCGCCGCCGTCGGCGATGATCATCTGGCCGGTAATGTGAGCCGCTGCCCGGCTCGCCAGGAACAGCGCGATGCCGCCGATGTCCTCCGGCTCGCCGATGCGGCGGAGCGGCGCACGCGCCTCCACCAGCTTGCGCCGCTCCGGGTCCTCCCAAAGGGCGCGCGCGAAGTCCGTCTTGATGATGCCCGGCGCTATGGCGTTGACCCGAATGCCCTTCGGTCCCCATTCGACCGCGAGGTTGCGCGTCAGCGCGGCCTCCGCCGCCTTCGAGATGCCGTACGCGGCGATCTTGTCGGTGCCGCGCAGCGCGGAAATGCTGGAGAGCACGATCACCGCGCCGCCGCCGCGCTCCGCCATCTGCGGAAGCACCATGTTGCACAGCCAGAGCGTGGACTTGACGTTGGTGTCCATGATCTTGTCGTAGGCCTCGTCGGTGATGGCCGAGAGAGGACCGAAGGCCGGGTTGGTGGCGGCGTTGCACACGAGGATATCGATCTGCCCCCAACGGTCGATCGTCGTGTCCACGAGCGCCTGAAGCTGGTCCTTGTGGCCTACATGGCAGGGCACGGCCATCGCCTCGCAGCCGTCGGCGCGGATCTCCTCGGCCACGGCGTCGCAGGCATCCTTCTTGCGGCTGGAGATCACCACCTTCGCGCCGGCCTTCGCCAAGTGCTCGGCGATCGACCGGCCAATGCCACGCGTTGAGCCGGTGATGACGGCGACTTGGCCCTTGAGGTCGTACATGCCGACTTCCTTTCCGCTCACCCGGGCGCTGCATTGCTGTAGCGCCGAAGCTCCAGCCTGGCGATCGCCTCACGATGCACCTCGTCGGGCCCGTCGACGATTCGCAACGTGCGCGCATGCGCATAGGCGTCCGCAAGGAACGTGTCCTGGCTGACGCCCATGGCGCCGTGCGCCTGAATGGCGCGATCGACGACGCGGCAGACCATTTCGGGCGCCACGACCTTGATCATGGCGATCTCGCGGCGCGCCGCCTTGTTGCCGACAGTATCCATCATGTGGGCGGCGTTCAGCGTCAGGAGCCGCGCCTGATCGATCTCGCAGCGCGAGCGCGCGATGTCCTGGCGGAGCGCGCCTTGCTCCGCCAATGCACGCCCGAATGCCTCGCGCGACACGGCGCGAGAGCATAGGGCCCCCAGCGCCCGTTCGGCGAGGCCGATGGCGCGCATGCAGTGGTGGATGCGCCCGGGCCCGAGCCGACCCTGCGCGATCTCGAACCCGCGCCCCTCGCCCAGCAGAATATTGGAGGCCGGCACACGCACATTGTCGAAGCTGATCTCGGCGTGGCCGTGCGGGGCGTGGTCGTAGCCGAACACGCTGAGGCTCCGTTCGACCCTCACACCCGGCGTATCGAGCGGCACCAGGATCATCGATTGCTGCTGATGGCGCGGCGCGGACGGGTCGGTCTTGCCCATGACGATGGCGATCCGGCATCGCTCATCGTTGCCGCCGGACGACCACCATTTCCTCCCGCTGACGATGTAGTGATCGCCGTCGCGGCGGATCTCGGTGCGGATGTTGGTCACGTCGGAGGACGCGACGTCCGGTTCGGTCATGGAGAAGCAGGAGCGTATCTTCGCCTCGAGCAGCGGCTTCAGC
>CAZARE010000294.1:0-2860 GCA_964487455.1 uncultured Propylenella sp. | reverse complement strand
GGCGCGAGTGAAGTTGGTGCGTGAGAACTCGGCGCTCGCCAGGTTGGCGTTGCTAAGGTCCGCGCCGGACAGGTCGGCCCGCGTCGCCGTGGCTTTCTCCAGGTTGGCGCCGGAGAGGTCGGCGCCCGTCAGGCTGGCGTTCGAGAAGTCCGCGCGGACCAGGTGGGCTCCGGAGAGGTTGGCGTTTCGCAGGTCGGTCGAGGTAAAAAAGGTCTGCTCGAATGCTCCACCCGAAAGATCGGCCCCTCCGATCATCAGCCGGGTCTTCTGGCATTTCGACCAGTCGACGCCAGGCTTTGGCTCGTCGTTGCACGCCGCTGTTGCGGAGGATGCGGAAAGAGCCAAGAGGAGCACGGTCGGCAGCGTCGCGCAAAGCCGCGTTCTGGCCCCGGGCGTCGAAGCATTCGGGCGCGGGCGCGTGGTCATGTCCGGGTTGCGCTGCATGCGGCGCCTCCAACTCGATCCTAGATCATCATCTTGCGCTCCGTGCCTCGAAAGCAAGCCGTTTGTGCGCACGTCCCTACAAGAATTGCGGAGCGGAGCGTAACACCGTGGGGGCTGCTTGAGTCGAGGCGCTCAGCTCTGGCGCGAAGATGGTGGTGCGGCGCGGGAAGCAAGCATCGCCGCACCGCCGAAAAGCATCGCCCCTGCGAAGGTCACGGCGTAGACTGCGAGCGCGCTGATCACCGCGTCCGTCCACGGCACGCCGGCTTGGTTGACGAGCGCAGCCCAGGCCGCCTGCGAGGGGCCAAGCCCGCCGATCCCATTGATGGGAAGCGCGAAGGCGAGGTTTCCGGCCGATGCGCCGAGCAATGCGACCGTCGGCGGAATGTCCGCCACAGCATTGGCGGCGAGCGCGGCGAGCGCCCCGAAGACCAGCCAGGTCGCGAAGCTTAGAGCGATCGCGGCTAGCTGGGCCAGGCGCGCGGCGAGTGCCCCCTGCGCCGCGTGCAGCGCCGCCGGCAGCCTTCCGGTCGTCGCGAGCTGGCGGGAGAGCGCGTGCGCCAAGAGCACCATTACTATCGGTGCAAGCGCAAGCGAGGCGCTCCCGATCCATAGAAACGCACCAAGCAGGGGTGTCGCCGCAAGCCCGAGCGCTGCGGACATCGCTGCGAGGATCGCTCCGACTGTGCAGAGGTCGTAGATGCGTGCAAGTAGCAGGATGCCCGCGGCGGCGAGAACCGGCTGTCCGTAGGCGCGTCGCATCAGGATCGGATAGCCCAGCTCTCCTAGCCTGAAGGGGAGCGCGAAGTTCAGGAAGTTGAGCTGGAAGGCGATGCGCACCAGCGCGGCGCCGGGGAGCGCAAGCGCCCCGCTCGTCATGATGGCGAAGCGCCAGGCCCGCAGCCATTGCACCGTCCCGCCGACGATCGTCGCAAGCGCCAGCGCCGGCCAGCTCGCGGTGGCGGCTACGGTTCTCAGTTCCCGCACGACCTCCGGCGTCACCAGGTACCAGATAACGGCCACGGCGATCGCGACGCCAAGCCCGAGAGAGACGGCGCGGCCGATCATTCGGAAGCGGCGCCGCGGCCGACCTCCCTCGCCACCAGGTCCTGGAAGCCCGCGGGACGAGGTGAGCGGCTGATGATGAGGTCGGCGAGCATGCCGAATAGCAGAAGCTGTACGCCGATGATGGCCATGAGCGCGCCGAGCAGGAGGAGGGGGCGGTCGCCGATTTCGGCTCCGGTAAGGAGCTTCAGGCCGCTCAAATAAGTGATCGCCGCCCCTCCTACTACGACGAGGAGCGTGCCGATTCCGCCAAAAAGATGGCTCGGCCGATAGGCGAACCGGGTGATCACCATCACGGTGAGCAGGTCGAGAAATCCGCGCAGCAGGCGCCCCATGCCGTATTTCGAGCGACCGAAGGCGCGCGGATGATGCTGGACGACGATCTCCGTCACCTGGTAGCCGAGCGCATCGGCGAGCACAGGCACGTAGCGATGCAGCTCGCCGTAGAGCTGAACGGTCTCGAAAATCTGCCGCCGGTAGGCCTTGTAGCCGCAATTGAAGTCGTGGATCTGGATGCCGCTCATCCACGCCGTCACCCGATTGAAGATGCGCGACGGCAGCGTCTTGGAAAGCGGGTCCCGCCTCTCCTTCTTCCAGCCGGAGACGAGGTCGGCGCCGGCCTCGATGGCGGCAATGAAGCGCGGAAGCTCGGTGGGGTCGTCCTGCAGGTCGCCGTCCATGGTGACGATGATGTCACCTGCGGCCACGCCCACGCCGACCATCAGCGCCGTGGACTTGCCGAAATTGCGCCGGAGGCGGAGCGCGCGGAGCGCACTGTAGCGCCGGGCGAGGCCCTCCACCGCAGACCAGGTCCCGTCGGAGCTGCCGTCATCCACAACGATGATGTCGGCAAGCTTCAGGTCGGCGTCGCGTATCGTGGCAATGACCCGCTCCACCAGGATCGGAATCGAGGTTTCTTCGTCCTTCACGGGAATGACGACGCTCACTGTCGGGCGCTCCTTCGCGCCGTGGCGCTCGCCTGGCGAGGACAGGCGGTCGGCTTGTGGTGTCGCAGCTGGCCGATCGTTCAACGGCAGTCTCCCACCGATCCTTCATAAAGCCGGTAGCGCAGCCGATACTGGCGCGTTTCTAAGCCGAACATCTGCGCCGAAGCCACGCCCGCCCGGAGCGGCCGCTCCGCCATGAGGCCGCCTGGCTCGCGCCCTGTTCCCTCCGAGGAGCCGTCGTTCACGAAGATTACCTCGAAGCTCGAGCGGCCGTCGAGCGCTTCGGCGATCTCGTCGACCAGCGTGGTGTTGCCTGCCTCATTGAGGACTGGCACCGCGACCGACACTCTCGGAATGCCCTCCTCGCTCGTGTCCTGCCCCTGATACTCAGGGCGAACACCGTC
>CAZARE010000293.1:0-8544 GCA_964487455.1 uncultured Propylenella sp. | reverse complement strand
CGCTCGAAAAAGATGCCGAGGCTCGATTCGCCCTCCACGGAATAGCCGGCGCGCGCCTTCACGTTCCTCGTGATGTCGAGGTCGATGGTGACGCGGCTCGACTGCGCATTCGTGCCCTGCTGCACGCCCAGATACACGTTTTCCCCGATATAACGCCCGGCTGCCAGCGCCGCCTCGCCCTCCTCGTCAACGACGATGTCGAGATCGTCGAGCCCGGTGCTGGCGCGCAGCTGGCTCAGGATGCCGCCGCCGCTCCCGCCAGAGAGCTCTGAGGCCGCGGCAGCGAGCCGTGCGATCTGAAATGCCGAGAGCTCGCCGAGTCCCTTTTGGAAGATGAGCTGCGCCAGGACCTCGTCCTGCGGCAGCTGGGGGATGGAGGAGAAGATCACCTCGGGGTCGGAGGCGCGCCCGGTGATCGTCACGGTGATGGTCACGTCGCCGCTTTGCGTGGTGCCAATGAAATCGAGCATCGGATCGAGATCGCCGGCGAAGGTGATGACGCCGCGATCCAGCACGATGCGCTGGGTCAAGATATCGAGCCGGCCGCGCACCAGCTGGAACGAGCCGGCCGTGACGACGGACGAGATCGGCCCGGTAAGGCTCAGCTGTCCGCCGAACTCGGTGTCGAGGCCGCGGCCGCGAACAAAAATCTGCTGCGGCGCGTTGACGGTCACCTCGAGCCTGATGCCGCTCGGTCCGCTGCCGGGACCTTGACCCTGTGCGCGGCTATCCCGCTCCCGGATCGTTTGCAGGGTCCGTTCCACCGGAGGCGGTGGCACGACGTGCTCGACATCGACGGCGACCGAATCGCCCGGCAGTCGCTCCGGGACGGTTATCTCGGTCCGGTCGAGAAACACGCTGCCCGAAAGCAACGGCGCCTCCGCAAGGCGGCCGGCAAGCGTAAGCTCTGCATCGAACCGCGCGGCGATGAGAGAACCGTCCACGTAGCGCGCCTGGCGGACATTGATGCGCATGTCCACCGGCAGGCCCTCGTTGGGGTCGAGCCCGAGCGAGCCTTCCGCTGCGACCGTGCCCTCGCCGCTGGCCGCGTTGAGGCGTTCGATCACCAGCCGGTTGTTGGAGACGGCCGCGGCCACGGACAGATCGGAAAGGACGATGCCGCTTCGCGGATCGACGAACCCACCGCCCTCCGACGTAACGCGGCCGGCAAATTGCGGCGCCGCCGCCGTACCGGTAACCCTGATATCAACGTCGAGCGCGCCCCGGAGCGCAGAGCCGCGCGAGGCGAGCTGGCGGTTGCCGAGCGACAGCGGGACCGCTCCGTTGATCGAGAGATCAAGGGGCGCGCCTTCCGCTGTGCCAACAGTGCCACTGACGTTCACCGTCAGCCCGTCAGCGCCGCTGAACAGACTCATGAGCTGTACACGGCCTTCGCGGTAGTCGCCTTCCGCGGCGACCGCCAGCGGGCCAATGCCGGCATTACGCGACGCCGCGACCGATGCCCCGGCCATTCGGACGTCGAAGCGCGCAACAGGCTCCGACGCGGTGCCACCGATCGTAGCCCTGCCGGAGATCGTTCCCTCGGCGCCCAGCCCGGGCGAGAAGCTGTTGGCGAGCGCCGCAGGCACGCTCTCGAGATCGATGGTCAGGTCGAGCGTCTCGCCGGCGCGACCGGAAATGGCGGCACTTCCACCGCCGAAATTCAGCGTCGTGTCGTCAAACTCGGCCGCACCGTTGGCAACGACGATGGTAGCCGGCGACGCCAAGGCGAAATCGACGCCTCGGCGCACGAAAGAGAACGATCCAAGCCCGATGGCAAGCCCGCCAACACGCGGCTCCAGGGTCGCTTCGACGGTTGCACGGCCGTCGGCAAGCTCGGCATCCGCGGTGAACGCAGTCGCAATGCCGCTCCGCTCGGCGGTACCGACAGCGGAGACGATGGAGAGCCCGCCCGCTTGCAGATTGCGCAGCGAGAAATCGCCCTCGATCTGCGGAGCAGCCAAGAGATCGCGCGCCCGTCCCTGGAAATCCGCCGTCTCGACCGCGACGTTTTCGTAGACGACATCGGCGGCCGTGCCGGAGATGGCTGCCGACTGCGATCCATCCTCCACGGCAAGGTCGATTTCCGCTCGCAGCATGCCGCTCGCCTCCATGAGCAGAAGCGGCGCGACCTTCGAAAGGTCGGGGGACACGACGCTGATACTTCCGGTGAAGAGACCATCCGCGCCGATTGCCATATCGCCGGAGACGCGGCTTTCGGCGACCGTGAAGGTTAGACCCTCGACCCGGCGCGCGCCCTCCTCTCCCGCGGAGAGCCGCCCCGAGCCGCTCACCTGCTCACCGGCAAGCGCGCCGCTGAGCTGAGCCTCGCCGGCGGTGTCGGGGCCCGCGACCACGCCAGAGAAACGGATGGCCGCATCGGTGAGGGGGCGGCCCATGAGCGTCAGCTCCTCGCCGGTCGCTTCCGCCTCGACGCGCGGAGCGGCGCTGTTGCCGGTGAGTTGCGCGGAGACACGCGCCCGGCCCGCCGCCCTCTCCGACACAAGGGAGAGATCGGCGATGTCCGCGGTGACCGCCAGCGAAAGTCCGGGCTCGGAAACCGAGCCGTCGATCTGTGCGGTGACGCGATCGTTGGCAAGGACCATATCGTCGAAGGACACGGCGCCTGCGGAGCGCGCAATTCCGCCCGACACGATGGTTGCTCCTGCGAGCAGCGGGTCGAGCACGGCAATCGCGAGAGCCAGATCGACGGTTTCTCCGTCGATCCGCAAGTCAAAGCGCCCGTCCATCGCTGCCGTTCCGCTCGCCGTCAGCTGAGCGCTGCCGGCAAGGGCTCGCCCCGCCAACCCGGACAGGCGAGAGAGATCGCCGATCGTCGCACCGAAGCTGCCATCAAGTCGATCCGCGGTCGCGGCACCGGCAAAGCTCGCCGCAGCGTCGTTGAGAACGATCTGAAGATTGGCGACGTCGACGGGCCGACCAGCGGACCACGACCCCTCTGCCGCGAACCGCAATTCGGAACCGAGCGCGACGCGCAAATCGGCATCGGCTGGCGCAAGCCCGCTTAGCGTGCCGCTTCCGGTGAAGTCGACGCTTCGGGACGAAGGCAGGCCGAGGTCCTCCGCCTCGCCGCTCGCGTTCAGCGTGAGCCTGGCGAAGCTGCCGAACGCGCTCCGCACCCCCTCGGCGACAACGCCGAGCCGCCAGGGAGCGGAGACCCCGCGCTCCAGCTCGGCATTGATCTGCAAGCTGGCGACCGACGCGTCGCCTGGCGCAAAGGGTAGCGCGGCGCGTCCCGCCTGGCCGAGGCGCAGCGCGAGCACGGCGCTTTCCGGCACCAAGTCACGCGCAAGCTCAGCACGCCCGGTGAAATCCACGCCGTCCGAGCGCAGCCTCGCTTCTTCGATCGTAACGGAACCGCCGTCGTCGGCCAGGGAAACATCGAGCGTGAGCCGGCTCTCACCCGCGAGCAGCGTGGCGTAGCCTGACGGCGCCAGATCCTCCAGCGAAGCGACCATGTCCGCGACCGCGCGATAGCCCGATCCGATGCGGGACACCGCCATGCTCCCCTCAAGCACCTTCTCTGTGCCGGCGCTGGCCTCCAGCGTGGCGTCCCAGGAGGCGAGCGGTCCCTGACCGGAGAGCCGTACGGAAATCGGCGGTCGCCCCGAAAGGTCGAGGAGCTCGGCGACGATGCCGCCCGCAGGCTCCTCCAGCGTGAGATCGGCGGCGAGCACGTTGGCGTCGGGCTCCAGGCGAAGTTCGACCGTCAAAGTACCCGCGCGATCCTGGCGGAAGATGGAGAGCTGAGCCGCCAGCGCCTCCTCGGTGAGTTGCGCGGATCCGGCTGCTGCGAGTTCCGCTTGAGCACCAGCGACCGGCGGGGCGAGGACGATGAACGGAAGCGATACGGCATCGATGGCGACCTCGATCGGAAGTCCGGAAAAGCCGCCCCCGGAATCCGGTCGCTCAGGAGGATGATGGGGCTTGCGCAGCAGCGCGACGCGCCGCGCTCTCAGGCTGTCGATCTGAAGCCGGCGGTCGAGCAGCGCGGATCGTTTCCATACAACCTCCACGCCCTCGATCTCGAGCCACGGTCCGTCGCGGTCCGACACGGCGATCCGCTCGACCGTCGGCGTGGCGGAGAACACGCCCTCCAACCCGCTCAGCGAAACCCGCCGGTCCGGCGTGGAAATCAGCTTCTCGAGGAACGCCACGAAGGCGGATCGCTCGCCGCCTTGCTGTGCAAGGGCAGCAGTGTCAGCCAGCCCGGCCGCGATGAGAAAGATAAGGAGCGCTCTGGCGAATCGCCTCTGCATGGTCAGAAAGCTTGCCCCAAGCCCACGTAGAATGCGATGCCCCACGGATCCCAGGTGGGATGGATCGGCACAGCCACGTCGAATCGCAGCGGGCCTAGCGGCGTGTAGTAGCGAAGGCCGACTCCGGCGCCGACGAAAATGTCCTCGGAGAAATCGAAATAGGGCTCCTCATAAGCCGCGCCAGCGTCGACGAACGGCACGATGCCGATATTGTCCGTCGCGCGGAAGCGAAGCTCGGCCGAGGCCTCCCAGAAGGACAGGCCGCCGACAACCGCACCTCCGGAGGTCGGGCCCACGGAGCGATATTTGTATCCACGAATCGAGCCGCCGCCGCCAAGGAAGAAGCGCCGCGTCGCCGGAATGTCGCTGAGCGACCCGCCAACGATGCTGCCGATCGCGGTACGTCCGGCCAGGACCATGCGGTCGTCTTCCGAGAACGACCGGTAGCCTGAGAGCGAGCCGCGTGCCACGAGGGCGACGGTGCCGTTGAGGACATCGGCAAGCGGCTCCGCATTGAACGTGCCTCGCAGACCGTCGGTCGGCTCCAGCTTGTTGTCACGAAGGTCGTATTCGAGCATCGAAGGCAAGCTGAGGATGAAGTAGTCGTTGCTGCCGAACGCATCGTTGATGCTAGCCCATTCGACGTTGGCCGCGGTGCTTGCGGTCAGCCTCTCGCTGAACCGATGCTCGAGGCCGGCGTTCGCGCTGAATGTCGTGCTCTCATAGGGCTCCACGAACTCTCGCTCGGCGGCGAGCTTCAGCGTCATGTCGGTGTTGGGCGTGAAGACGCCGGGCCGGCGGAACGTGGTCGCGAGCCCATAGGACAAATCGGTGCTGAAGCCCTCTGCGCCGATCCGGCTGACAGAGGCGTCGAACCTGAGGCTCTCGGCGCGGCCGAAGAGATTGCGATGCATCCAGTAGCCCTCGAGCGTCGCGCCGTCGATGGTCGAATACGAGACGCCGCCGCCGAGCAGTCGGCGCTTGCGCTCGGACAGATTGAAGGTCACGGGAAGAAGCCCGTCGTCGCCGACGGACTCCGCCTCGGTCGCCGACACGCTGGCAAAGACCCCGATCTCTTGCAGCCGATCACGCGCCAGCCTGAGCACCTCGGGATGATATTCCTCGCCTGGCTCGATCCCCGTCATCCAGCGCACATAGGCGGGATCCACGCGTTCCGTCCCGGTTACATGCACGGTGCCGAAACGCGCGCTCGGGCCGGGCTCGACGATAAGCGTCACGTCCACGGTCAGCGCGCGATGGTCAGCGACGACGTTGCGCGTGGCGACGCGGACATGCGGGTGACCGCGTCGCCGCCAGACTTCGACAAGCCGGCCTTCGACCTCAAGGACGGCGCCGGACCGCGCCACAGCGCCTTGCGTGAGCTCCCAATCGTCAAGCCGCAGTGCGTCCTCGTCCTCTTTGGTCATGACGTCGGCGGGCATGCCCTCGATGCGGATCATGCCGAAGCTGAACAACGGGCCGGGATCGACGCTGACGCTGACGGGAACCGTATCGGGCAACTCGGCATCGGGCCTCAGCGTCTCAACAGGAGCGCCGCCGATGGTGATCGTGACAGTGCCGCCGTAGTGGCCCTGAGCATAAAGAGCGGCGACGATGCGGCCGTAATCGCCGCGCGCCCTTGCAATGAGACCTGCGGTGCCGGGCGGCGGCCTTCCCTCGTCGCGCGCTAGCGCAGATGCGCGCCGCACGACGCGCGCGACATCGTCATCGCCGCCAGTGACGGTGATCTCAAGCGTATAGGGCTGAGCACCAGGGACGACGAGGGTCTCGTCCTCCCGCTCGAAGAACTTTCGACCGAAGAGCTCGAAGGCTTGCGCCTGCGCCGCGATACACAACGCCATCGCGCCGGAGAGGACGAATGCGAGCACACGCTGCTTTGAAGCGGAACGGCGCAGGAAACTGACCGGCGCGAACTTCACAACTCCGCACGCCCCCTCGATTACTTCGACGACCGAAGCCGGCCGCCCAACACCCGCCATTGCTATCTTCGCGGTCGCTGCCCGCAGCCCTCGATCAATGACGACTTGTCAAGGCGACAATCGGGCGAACGATCCTCGCTGCTTATTGTTCATTAACCATCTCTGATCGCCGGCGGAAAGTCGAGCCACCCAGTTCCTAGCCGGCGTCATGCCGTCCGACCTGATCCGCGGCTTGAACGCCCATGCCTCCATGCGCGCGGAGCTTTGAAAGTTTTCTCTCGGCCAGGGGAAATTGCGCAAATCCTTTGCTGTCGAGCTCTCCACGCACCGCCCATAGTACCAGCCGCATCCTCACGCAGGTCCAAGATGGCAAGAGAGCGGCTTTCGGTATTTCCCGCGTTTCACAAAGTGGCGGGGCGATGTGTCCTGGTGGTCGGCGACGGAGCTGAAGCCGCCGCCAAGGTGCGCTTGCTCCTGGAGACGGAGGCCTTGATCCGGCTTGTCTCGGCCAAGCCATCGGATGAGCTCGCGGGCCTCACCATCGCACACGATCTCGACCACCGTCCTCGCCGCTTCGGGGCAGAGGATCTGGAGGACGTCGCTCTCGTCTTCGCGGCGAGCGGCGAGCGCGAGTGCGACGCCGAAGTGGTCGCCGCAGCGCGCGCCGCGAGGATCCCCGCGAACGCCGTCGATCTCCCCGAGCTCTGCGACTTCTACACGCCGGCGATCGTGAACCGCGCGCCGGTCGCCGTGGCGATCACCTCGACCGGGGCCGGTCCCGTGCTGACACAGAAGCTGCGCGCGCGGATCGAAGCGATGCTGCCGGAGCGTCTTGGCGCGCTCGCGACGCTCGGCAACACATTCCGCGCCGCCGCCGACAAGGTGTTGCCTAAGGGTCAGCCACGGCGGCGCTTCTGGTCGGCATTCTTCGAGGGGACCGTCGCCGACGCAGCATTCTCAGGCCAGACCGAAACCGCCCGCCGCCTTGCTTCGCGGCTGCTGACGCAAACTGGAAGCACGCAGGAGGGCTTCGTCTGGCTGGTCGGCGCCGGGCCCGGCGCGGCCGACCTTCTGACGCTCCGTGCGCAGCGCATCCTGCTTCAGGCGGATATCATCGTACACGATGCCCTCGTGCCGGAGAATGTCGTCGCCATGGGCCGCCGCGATGCCGCGCGCATCCCCGTCGGCAAGCGCAAAGGCCGCCACACGGCGACACAACACGAGATCAACAACATCCTGGTGCGGGAGGCGGCCGCCGGGCGCCGCGTCGTGCGGCTGAAAGCCGGCGATCCGCTGGTCTTCGGGCGCGCCGGCGAGGAGATGGCGGCGCTCCGCGCGGCAGGCATACCCTTCGAGGTCGTGCCCGGAATCACCGCTGCCTTCGCCGCCGCGGCGGAAGCGGAAATCCCGCTGACGTTGCGCGGCTCAGCTTCCAGTCTCGTCTTTGCCACCGGCCACGATTCCAGCGGCGACATCCTGCCGGACTGGGCGGGCCTGGCGCTTTCCGGCTCCACGGTCGCCGTCTACATGGGCCGCTCGGTCGCCGCGCGGGTCGCCGAGCGTCTCGTCGATGCCGGCCTCGATCCAGGCACGCCGGTCGCCGTTATCGAAAACGCCACGCTCCCCGAATGGCGGCACTTCGCCGGAACGCTCAATGAGCTAGCGGCATTCGGCGAGCGCACGGACGTCAGCGGCGCAACGTTGATCCTGATTGGGCAGGCGGCGGCGGAAGGCGCGTTCTCCCTCGTCGAACCGTTGCTTCCTGCCCGGACGCTTGCCGCATGAGTGCACCCGCCATGCAGATCATCACCGCCAACAGCCTCGAAGTCGGGCTTGCCGTGTTCCAGACGGTCGGCGGCTGGTCGGTCGACGTGAACAAGGCGGAGGTGCTGGAGGGCAAGGAGGCTGTGGCCGCCGCGCTCAAGCGCGCCAAGACCGACGCGGAACGCAATTTCGTGGTGGAGCCTTACGCGATCGACGTGACGCGGAGCGGCGCGGCCATAGTGCCGATGCGACTGCGCGAGCGCATCCGCGCCGAGGGCCCGACCACCGGCAATTCCAAGATATTCGCCGCCACGACGCACGAAGAAGCGGCCTGAGGATTATCATGTACCGGTATGACGAATTCGATCACGCCTTTGTCCACGAGCGCGTCGCGCAGTTCCGCGACCAGGTGGCGCGCCGGCTCTCCGGCGAGCTCGACGAGGACCAGTTCAAGCCGCTTCGCCTGCAGAACGGCCTCTACCTGCAGCTCCACGCCTATATGCTGCGGATCGCCGTTCCCTACGGCACGCTCAATCCGCGCCAGGTGCGCATGCTGGCGC
>CAZARE010000292.1:0-4998 GCA_964487455.1 uncultured Propylenella sp. | reverse complement strand
AGGGCGGCGTAAGGGGGCGCGCCACGCACGAGGCCACGTAGCCCGGATGGAGGGGCGAAGCCCCGCAATCCGGGGCGGCGGCGAACGATGGACTCACTTCGCGTTTCCGCGAATAGTGGACCCCACCCCTTGTCTCGGCTTGGCCCCCGCATTGCGCTTCGCTCCATGCGGGCTACGGTGCGCCCATGACCAAGGCGCTCTCGCTCATCATCGTGCTGGCCATGGGCGTGCACCTGATCCGCCCGCTCGGCCTGCCGGGATTGAAGAAGCGCTCCGACGCATGGAAGCTCGCGGTCGCGGCGCTTCTCGCCATCATGCTTGTCGCGGTGACGAAGGGGGAGATATAGCGACCCGAGAAGGTTCGCCGCTTCGCGGGGCCGGGGCCGGCGCGGCGGCGGAAGCGCTTAAAGTTAGCCCTTGCGCTAAGTGTCAGGGCTTGATACTTAGCCTTATGGAAAACCATCCAGACCGCCTCGACAATATCTTCCAGGCGCTCGCCGATCCGACGCGCCGCGCCGTGCTGGGGCGATTGGGGAGCGGCCCCGCCAGCGTCAGCGATCTGGCGGAGCCGTTCGCCATGGCGCTCCCCTCCTTCCTGAAGCACATCCGGCTCCTGGAGGAGAGCGGGCTGATCCGCACGCGCAAGGTCGGGCGCGTCAGGACGTGCGCCATCGAGAAAAGGCGGCTCGCGATGGTGGACGGATGGCTGGCCAGGCAGCGCGCCCTCTGGGAGAGCCGTACCGACAGGCTGGAGCGGTTCGTCATGGCCGCGGAGAAGAAAGGTAAAGCGCAATGAGCCGATCGTTCGATCCCGAGCTCGACTTGACCATCAGCCGCGTCATCAAGGCGCCGCGCGCGGCGGTCTGGCGCGCCTGGGCCGACCCGAATAGCCTGGAGCAATGGTGGGTGCCGGCGCCGGCCAAGGCGCGTGTGGTAAAGATGGACCTCCGTCCCGGCGGCGCGTTCGAGACGGAATACGCCGAGAACGGCGTCGATTTCGTGTCGATGGGGCGCGGCTGCTTCCTCGCCGTCGACAAGGAGGAGCGGATCGTCTTCACCGATGCGCTGAAGGACGATTGGCGGCCGAACGACAAGCCCTTCATGACGGCGATCATCGCCTTCAAGGATCATCCCGACGGCACCGACTATTCCGCCCACGTGATGCACAAGAGCCAGGCCGACCGGAAGAAGCACGAGGAGATGGGCTTCCACGACGGCTGGGGAACGGTGATCGAGCAGCTGGCGCGAATGGCGGAGGGGCGGTAAGTCGTGCGGAGGGTATAAAAGCCCGGGCACGTGCCAGGGCGTGGTCGGTCAAGCCGTTCAGAAGCCGCGGGGGAGGGGCCGCCATGAAGACTGTCGTTAGCGCGGACGGCGCCTCGATTGCTTATGAGCAGGGCGGCAACGGGCCGCATCTTCTGCTTGTTCATGGAACGACGGCGAACCGCAAGCGATGGGCATCGATCCGCCCCCGGCTTGAGGAGCATTTCACAGTCACCGCCATGGACCGTCGTGGCTGCGGCGACAGTGGCGACGACCCGGCATAT
Organism: uncultured Propylenella sp.; assembly: GCA_964487455.1. Lineage (GTDB taxonomy): Bacteria > Pseudomonadota > Alphaproteobacteria > Rhizobiales > Afifellaceae > DASWJZ01. The sequence goes on along the minus strand of CAZARE010000292.1, from coordinate 3,451 downwards.
GCGATCGAGCGTGAGTTCGAGGACATCGTCGCGGTCGTCGAGGCGCTCGGTGCACCGGTCCTGCTATTTGGCCATTCCTACGGAGCCCTGTGCGCACTCGGTGCGGCGATGCAAACGGATAGGCTCCGCGGTCTCGTCCTTTACGAGCCTTGGATCGTCTCCGAGGGCGAGAGTCTGTATACGCCAGAGCAGCTCGAACGTCTGGACGCGCTTCTTGCCGCGGGTGATCGGGAAGGCGTCGTGAAAGCATTGTTTGCGGAGATCGCGGAATTTCCGCCGCACGAGATGGAGCTTCTCATATCCTCGCCGTTCTGGCCGGAGCGTGTTGCGGCCGCCCACACGATCCCGCGAGAAGCCCGCGCGGAAGAAACCTATCGGCTGCCTGCCGACCGGGCCGACAAGCTGCGGACGCCCGTTCTGCTTCTCATCGGCGGCGACAGCCCGCCCCTTGCGGGCAAGGTCAACGCCATGCTGCAGAAGGCCCTCCCGAATGCGCGCACGGTCGTCATGCAGGGCCAGCAGCACCTCGCGATGACGAGCGCTCCTGACCTGCTCGTCGACGCGATTATCGATTTCGGGCGCGACATAAGCCAAGGCCACCCAGCGCGCTGAAGTTCTCGGCAGGGAATGGCGGGCGGCCGCCTCGCCGACGCATCGATGCCGTTGCGGCGGGCTACTCCGGCACGGCCTCGCCGGATCCGCCCAGCTCGGCGGGAAAGTCCTTCAGCTTCGGGAGCCCGTCCTTCATGGGCAGCACGGTCTCCGCATAGTTGGCATGGACGCCGGGGTTGAATTTCAGCTGCGGGATAGTCGCCGCGTAGACATCGACGAGGCCCCACAACGGGTGGTCCGTCATCAGGTGGCCGCCGCACTTCGTGCAGAATTGCCGGTCGCTCCGCTCCGTCTTCTTGAAGTGCCCGATGAATTCCTTCCCCTTCGTGACCTTCACGTTCCCCGGCTTCCACAGCGTGAAGGCATTCACCGGCCCGGCGGACCAGGACCGGCAGGAACTGCAATGGCAGTAGCCCATCGCCTCGGGCGTTCCGGTGACTTCGATCTCGACCGCACCGCAGAAACACGTCCCCCGATATGTCGCCATCTCGTCTTGCTCCAGGCTCGAATCCACTACCCGGCAACCGGATTGCGGCTTTAGTCGGGCGGTTGGCCGGCCCGCACCAGGTAATCTCCAGCCTCCGCGCGGTGAGCATCGGATAAGCCTCCAGCGCCCCGGCGCCGGAGAATTCACCCCCTTCTCGCCGCCTCGATCTTCGCGACGTCGAGCTTCTTCATCGGCATCATCGCATCGAACGCGCGCTTGGCCTCGGCCCCGCCGGCGGCAAGCGCCTCCATCAGCACGCGCGGCGTGATCTGCCAGGAGACGCCCCATCTGTCCTTGCACCAGCCGCACATGCTCTCCTCGCCGCCGTTCCCCACGATGGCGTTCCAGTAGCGGTCGGTCTCCGCCTGATCCTCGGTGGCGATCTGGAACGAGAAGGCTTCGTTGTGCTTGAACGTGGGACCGCCGTTCAAGCCGAGGCAGGGCACTCCGGCGACCGTGAACTCGACCGTCAGCACGTCGCCCTCCTTGCCGGAGGGGAAGTCGGTCGGCGCCCGGTGGACGGCGCCGACCGAGCTGTCGGGAAAGGTCTCGGCGTAGAAGCGGGCGGCGGCCTCGGCGTCCTTGTCGTACCAGAGGCAGATCGTGTTCTTGGCGACCATCATTTGTCCTTTCGTTCTAAATCCGAATTCATGCCCCTTTCCCCTCCGCCCGCTTCAGAGACATCAACTCGGTGGCGGTCGGATGGCGTGGCTTTGTCAGCGCTGCTGCGGCGGCGGTGCGATTGCCCTCGCCGCGTCGCGCGGCTCGCTATCCGCGCGAGGATGGGCTTGTTTAATCGACACGAGCCTTCGTTCGCGCCGAGGCCGCACTGTTCGGGCGGTGTTCGGCATCGAGCTTTTTTCGGCGAAAGCTGAACGGCGCCAGTGCCCTGAAAGGACGCCTCATCCCGAACACCATTCCCTATTCCCCACTCACGACTCACCCATTCTCAGCGCCGCGATGAACGCCTCCTGCGGGATGTCCACCTTGCCGAACTGGCGCATCTTCTTCTTGCCTGCCTTCTGCTTGTCGAGGAGCTTGCGCTTGCGCGTGATGTCGCCGCCGTAGCACTTGGCGGTCACGTCCTTCCTGAGCGCCGAGATGGTCTCGCGCGCGATGACCTTGGCGCCCAAGGCCGCCTGGATCGGGATCTTGAAGAGGTGCTGCGGGATCAGCTCCTTCAGCTTCTCCACCATGGCGCGGCCGCGCTTCTCCGCTTGGCCGCGGTGGACCAGCATGGAGAGCGCGTCGACCGGCTCGCCGTTGACCAGGATCGACATCTTGACGAGGTCGCCCTCGCGATAGCCGGTGATGTGGTAGTCGAAGCTGGCGTAGCCCTTCGACACCGATTTCAGCCGGTCGTAGAAGTCGAAGACCACCTCGTTCAGCGGCAGGTCGTACTGCACCAGCGCGCGGCTTCCCACGTATGAGAGCTCCACCTGGCTGCCGCGCCGCTCCTGGCAGAGCTTCAAGACCGCGCCGAGATAGTCGTCGGGGGTGAGGATGGTGGCGCGGATCCACGGCTCGCGGATCTCGGCGATCTTCACCGGGTCGGGCATGTCGGCGGGATTGTGCAGCTCGATCTGGCGCCCGTCGGTGAGGCTGATCTGGTAGATGACGGAGGGGGCGGTGGCGATCAGGTCGAGGTCGAACTCGCGCGTCAGCCGCTCCTGCACGATCTCCAGATGCAAGAGCCCGAGAAAGCCGCAGCGGAACCCGAAGCCGAGCGCGGCGGAGGTCTCCATCTCGTAGGAGAAGCTGGCGTCGTTCAGCCGGAGCCGCCCGAGCGCGGCGCGCAGCGCCTCGAACTCCGCCGCGTCGACCGGAAAGAGCCCGCAGAAGACCACGGGCTGCGCCGGGCGGAAGCCGGGCAGCGGCTCCGCCGCCGGCCGGCGGTCCTCGGTGATCGTGTCGCCGACGCGCGTGTCGGCCACCTCCTTGATGGAAGCGGTGAGGAAGCCGATCTCGCCCGGCGAAAGCTCGCCGATATCCACCATCTTGGGATTGAAGACGCCGACGCGGTCGACCTCGTAGCGGGCGCCCGTCCCCATCATGCGGATCGTCTGGCCCTTCCTCAAGACGCCGTCGACGATGCGGATCAGCACCACGACACCGAGATAGGAATCGTACCAGCTATCGACGAGAAGCGCCTTCAGCGGGCCGCCGATCTCGCCCTTGGGCGGCGGCAGGCGAGCGACGATCGCCTCCAGCACGTCCTCGATGCCGAGGCCGGTCTTGGCCGAGATCAACACGGCGTGCGACGCGTCGAGGCCGATCACCTCCTCGATCTGTTCCTTGACGCGCTCCGGCTCGGCCGCCGGCAGGTCGATCTTATTCAAGACCGGCACGATC
>CAZARE010000291.1:0-5159 GCA_964487455.1 uncultured Propylenella sp. | reverse complement strand
CGTGACGCCGTTTCCGAGGTGGATTCTCGGGACGGTCGGCATCTAGCGTCGGGGGCCTATTGCGGCGCGGCAAATCCGGCGTCCGCCAGCGCGGCCTTCAGCTCCGCGTCCGACCGCCGCTCGAGCAGCAGCAGCGCCTCGTACGGATCGCCGCTAAGCCCAAGCGCTGCGGCGAAGGCCGGCTCGGTCTTCAGGCCGTTCGATCGCTGCGCCATCACGGCGGAACGGAAAGCGTCGCCGCCGATCTGCAGCAGCCTGCCTTCCACCACGAAGTGCCGCCACGCCGGCTGCTCGTGCACGGGCCTTGGATGCCCGAAAAGGTCGATCGTCCAGCCATGCGCGCGGAACGACGCGACGATCGGCCGCCCGTCGCCGATCCACTGCCGCACTCCGAACCCAGCCTCTTGCCCAAACGCATCCCGGACCGCCGCGGCGAAGCTCGTGGCGTTCGGGGCATGGCAGAGCACGTCGAGGTCGCTCGCCGCGAGGTCGAGCCCGAGGGGCGGCGTGCCCGCCACGTGCGGATCGAAAGGCGCGAGGCGCTCCATGAGCGCCAGGCGCTCCAGCGCTTCCGCGTAGCTGCTCCGAGTCATATCTCTCTCATAGACCCGCGACGGCAATCTCCTGATCCACCAGTCGAGCACCAACCGCATCATCCTGGTGAGGATCGGGGAGCAGGCCACGACGCAGTAGGAGCATCCTCGAGCGAACGGTCGATCCAACTGGCGAGCCGTAACGAATAGCTCGGCTGCGTGGGCCCGAAGCCCGCGTGGTCACGGACCGCGTGTTCGCCGAGCTCGTGCCGAGAGCCGATCGTGCTTCGCCCGCGGTTGACACCCTCCTGTCCGCGACCGACATTTCGGCGATGAACGCTTTCACAGCAATGGTGCCCCACGAGAGCGGCGACTTTGCGCCCTCCTATGACGTTCAGCTCTATCTGGCTGCCGCCGGCGATGTGTGGATCGCCGAGTGCGATGCGCTGCCCATCGCCACCGAGGCGGCCACCCTCGATGCGCTGGTTCGGCGCGTCTGGGAGATCGCGCCGGAGATCGCAGAGCTGAACGGCCACGAAGGAAAGCTGAAGCTGCGCTTCACGCTGAATACCGCCGCCCCGGCCTGATGGCCGGCCCGCTCTACCGCAGGCTCGTCGCTCATCTCCAAGAGGGCGGCTGCAGCTTCATGCGGCAGGGCAAGGGCAGCCATGAAATTTGGTGGAGCCTAATCACCAATCGTCATTTCGCAGTGCCCTATGATGTCAGCAAACCGTCGACCGCCAACGCCATTCTGCGGCAGGCCGGGTTGCCGAAGGCGTTTTGAGACAGCTTCTCCTCAAATCAATCTCTCCCTCAGCCGCCACGCCGCCGCGTCCGCATAGCCCGGGTCGATCTCGATGCCGATGCCGCGGCAGCCGAGCCGCTGCGCCGCTAGCAGGGTCGAGCCGATGCCGAGGAACGGGTCGAGCACCACGGGGCTCTCCCTGCCTGCGAGCCGGATGCAGCGCTCCGGCAGCGCCACGGGGAAAGGGCTCGGGTGGTGGTCGCGCTGCGATTTGGAGCGGATCGTCTCGTAGGGGATGAACCACACGTCGCCGGCGCAGCGGCGGTCTTCCGTGTGGCCCCAACGGGCGATGTTCGACTTGTCCTTGAACGGCACACCGACGGCCAGCCGGTCGAGCGGCGTCTTGCCCTCCTTGGTGAAATGGAACACGTGCTCGTGCGTGTGGTTCATGTAGCGCTTCGAGTTCACCGGCTTGAAGTGCCCGAACGTGTCGTCGCCGATCGACAGCGATTTCACCCAGATGATGGAATTCTGCAGGCGGAAGACATCGCGCATGGCGTTCGCCGCGTCGGGCGCGATCCACGGGTCGGAGCTGGTGCCGGCTATGTTCAGAAAGAACGACGCCTCGTCCTTCATGACGCGCTTCAAGAGCAGCGCCACGTCGTGGAGCCAGGCGAGGTATTCCGCGCGGCTGCCGCTGTCGTCGTAGGAGGAATATTTCAGCCCGATATTGTAGGGCGGCGACGTGACCACCACGTCGATGGAGCTCTCCGGCAACCCGGCGAGCACGGTGACGCAATCGTCGACGAAGACGGTCTGCTTGCCGATCTCGACGATCGTCCGTGCGCCCCGCGCCGCCTTCTGCAGCATCCTCGTATGCTCTCAGTCAGAGTTCTCATTCTGCCCAATGCGTGGCGGCGCCCAAAGGCTCTCACGCGGCTGTCCACCGGCATTTTGCTGCCGCTTTGCGAGTGCTGCGGCAGGCCATCGGCGGCGCGGGAAGGCAAATCCCAGGCGGTGCAGCGGCGCACGCGCGTGGGGCGACTGCGCGGCGTGCGCTGCTCTTCTCGCTCCGCCGCGTGGGCAACCTCGGAACCGGAGGTGGTGGCGAGCGTTGTGGAGCCGCGATTCGCTGGAGGCTCCGATGGCAAGCGTTGACGAGACCTTGATGGACTGGCTGCGCGATGCTCATGCGGCCGAAGAGCAGGCGCAGACGATGCTCAGCGGAATGGCGAGCCGTATCGAGCACTATCCTGAGCGCAAGAATCGGATCGAAGAGCATCTCCACGAGACGCAGCGCCAGGCGGAGCGTGTTCGCGGCTGCATCGAGAGGCGGGGAGGCAGCACCTCAACCGTCAAAGACGCAAGCGGGAAGCTCATTGCGATCGGGCAGGCGATGGGCGGCGCGCTCGCCACCGACGAAATCATGAAGGGCGCCATCGCCAGCTATGCCTTCGAGAACATGGAGATCGCTTCCTACGAAATTCTGATCGCGACGGCCGATGCGGCCGGCGATGCCGAAACGAAGCAGGTGTGCGAGGAGATTCTTCAGGAAGAGCGAGCGATGGCGGACTGGCTGGAGGAGAACTTGCCGTCGCTGACCCTGCAATATCTCACGCGGGAGGCGTCGGGCGCGACGGCCAAGCGCTGACCAGCGCTCGGTGGTCTTGCTGCCGGCTCGTTCCCTCCGTCACCCGCGGCGCTCGCTGCGGAGTTTTTTGGTCTTTGGTTCGGACCGCGCGGGTGCCCGCAATAGCCTGGGGGCTCACCGTTCCGCCGGGAACCTCTTTGCGGAGACGCGTGTTCTAGCGGTGGGCTACCGCCATGAACCTACCGCGCGCTTCATCGGACGAATGGACGAGTCGGTCGGCGCCGATTGAAGAAAACATGCCGTCGCAGCTACGCTTCTGGCGAATTCAGTCGATGGGCTGGCTCCTGCTTCTTTTGCTGCTCGGCGCCGCCGCCTTGGGGGCGTTCTCGGAGGGTCCCCTCAACAGGACCGAGGCGCAGGCGGGAGAAGGCGAGCTTTCCGTTCAGCATCAGCGCTTCTACCGGAAGGGCGCGTCCTCCGTCATCGAGGTCGGCCTCCGCGGCGACCCTTCACGTCCGGAGACGGAAGTCCTCATTGGTTCGCCGCTGCTGGATGCACTGTCGCTCGAGACGATCCGTCCGAATCCGGATCGTGCGCAGGCGGGAAGAGATGGCCTGCTGCTCACCTTCTCCGTCCCGGACGGCGGTCCGGCCACCGTCTATCTCGGAATTCGTCCGAGGACGATCGGGCGCGTTCATGGCGCTATCGCCGTCGCGGGCACTGGCGCATCCGTCCCAGTGCGCTTCTTTGTCTACCCTTAGCGAGGATGCATGGACGCTCTCCTGCGAGCCCTGGTCATATATGTGTTTCTCCTCGTTCTATTTCGGCTCGCCGGTCGACGATCCCTGGCGGAGATGACGTCGTTTGATTTCGTGCTGTTGCTGATCATCGGGGAGGCGACGCAACAGGCGCTCGTGGGCGACGATTTTTCTCTGACGAACGCCTTTCTCGTGATCGCCACACTGATAGCCCTCGACATCGTTTTCGGCTTTGCGAAGGAGCGGTTCCCGCGCTTAGCCCATTTGGCGGAGGGAATGCCGATGGTCATTGTCGAGAACGGGCGGCCATTGAAGGCGCGCATGCGGCGTGCGCGCGTCAGCGTCGAGGATGTGCTTATGCGCGCGCGGGAGGCGCATGGGCTGGAGCGCTTGGATCAGGTGAAGTTCGCGGTCCTCGAAATCAGCGGCGGGATCAGCATCATTCCGAAGGAACGGGATCGCTCGGGGGCGAGTGCGGACTAGAACGGCTCGCCCAGCGCGCCGAAGCCCGGAAGCAGGATGGCGAAGTCGCTGAAGCGCACGCCGGCTACGAGCCCGAAGAGATTGATCGCGATGCCGTCGCGCGGGCCGAGCGTCAGGCCGGCCACTCCGCCGAGCGACAGGGACCAGCCGCCGGTGGGCGTGCGGAAGAGCCACGGACCGGCGGGATAGTCCCGGCCGATCGCCGTCGACGGCAGCTCCACGCCGAGCTCCGGCACGGCCGCGAGCACGGTCGCGACGAACGTGTTGGAATTCGGGCCCGGCCAGATGCGGTAGCTGCCATTCTCGCTCCAGCGGTAGGCGCCGATCGCCGCCTCCACCTCGGGGATGAGCCGCGCCGCCTCTTCGCCCTTCAGCGTGTAGACCGCAAGCGGCTCGTTGGAATACCAGCGCCCGTCCGGCGGCCGCCAGTTGCGGCGCACCGGGTCGCCCCAGCCGACCACGTCGTAGCGGTCGTAGCGCGCCGCGCCCTCGCGCTTCAGGAGCAGCCAGGTGTGAACGGAGAGGGCTCCTTTCAGCCCGCCCGTGCGTGCCGCCATGACGCGGATCGATGCCTCGTGCTCCTCCGCGGGGCTGGGCAGCGTGCCGGCGCTCGACCAGTCGGCATTGCGCCAGCTTCCCGGCCGCTCCGCCGCAACCCACAGCGCTGCATGCACGGCGGCCGGCACGACGAAGATCAGAAGCAGCGTAAGGAGAGCGTAGGCGAGGGTCTTGCGCATTATGAGCAGGAAAATCCCGATTGCGAAGCGCGTCCGCTTCGTACAAGCCTCTCTTACCGGCGATTTGGAAGTATTGATGGCCAATCCGGTCCTTGTCGAGGTCACCCGCGGCGACCGCGTGGAGAGCCGCCACCGCGGGGCCGTGAGCGTGACCGATGCGCGCGGCAAGCCGGTCCTGACGCTGGGCGACGTCGAGGCGCCGGTCTATCCGCGCTCCGCGGTGAAGGCGATCCAGACCCTGCCGCTCGTGGAATCGGGCGCCGCCGACCATTTCGGCTTTCACGGCCGCGAGCTGGCGCTGGCGCAGGCGTC
>CAZARE010000290.1:0-4086 GCA_964487455.1 uncultured Propylenella sp. | reverse complement strand
GAAAAAGGTATCCATGCGGGGATTGCGCCCGTCCTCCGGGTCCCAGCGGTAGACGCGGTACTCCTTCAAGCGCTTGGCGCCCTCGGGCTTCGGCCAAACCTTGCCCTTGCCGATGCGCGAATTCTTGGGAAGCGTGAGCTGAACCATGGAATGTCTTCTGCCAGTCCGTCTGCGGGAAGCGGTGGCGCCCTAGCCGCCGGCGCACTCAGCCGGCATCGCGGTCATGCGGGTGGCCACATGAGTCTGTTCGTCGACGGTCAGCGCAGCTTGGGCAGAGGCCTGGGCTCCCTGGTCGCCGGAGATCACTGCCATGACGAAGGCGAACTCGTTCTCGTTGAACTCGCTCAGCGCCTTGTCGGCGATGCAGTCGCAGCCGTCGGGGGGAAGGTTGAGATTCTGCCCGCACGAGGCGACGATCGTGTCGCGATCGTCGGCAAGCGCCAATCCACCCCACAGCATCAGCGCCGCTGCCGCCGAAAGCCCCATTCGTCCGCGCATCTCGTTTTCCTTACCTGCCCCGAGCTCAATACACCCGCGGCTTCGGCTCGATATAGGCGATATCGTTGGAGAGCGTGTAGGTATGCACTGGCCGGGTGTCCACGCGCACCGTCCGGGTCGCCTCGTCCGCCCATGCGAGCGTATGCTTCATCCAATTGGCGTCGTCGCGCTCGGGAAAATCCTCGCGCGCATGCGCGCCGCGGCTCTCGGTGCGGCTCGCCGCCGATTCCATAGTCACCACGGCCTGCGCCACCAGATTCTCGAATTCCAACGTCTCGATCAGGTCGCTGTTCCAGACGAGCCCGCGGTCGAACACCTTCAGGCTATCGGTGGCGCGCCACACCTCGCCGATCTTCCCCATTCCCTCGCTCAAGACCTCGCCGGTCCGGAAGACTGCGCAGAACTCCTGCATCACCTTCTGCATGCGCTCGCGCATGCTCGCGGTAGGCTCGCCGCCGTTGGCGTTGCGCGCGCGATCGAGCCGCGACAGCGCCAGCTCGTCAGCGCCGCGCGGAAGCTCGGGATGCCGCTCGCCCGGTGTCACGGTCTCGGCGCAGCGCTGGCCGGCCGCCCGGCCGAACACGACGAGGTCGACGAGCGAGTTGGAGCCGAGCCGGTTGGCGCCGTGCACGGACACCGACGCAGCCTCGCCGACCGCCATCAGCCCCAGCACCACCGCGTCGGGATTGCCGTTGGCCTTGGTGAGCGCCTCGCCATGATAGTTCGTGGGGATGCCGCCCATATTGTAATGGACGGTCGGGAGAACCGGGATCGGCTCGCGCGTGACATCGACGCCGGCGAAGATGCGCGCGGATTCCGAGATGCCCGGCAGCCGCTCATGCAGGACACTGGCGTCCAAGTGCTCCAGGTGGAGGAGGATGTGGTCCTTCTGCGGCCCGATGCCTCGCCCCTCGCGGATCTCCACCGTCATGGAGCGTGAGACCACGTCTCGCGAGGCGAGGTCCTTGGCCGAGGGCGCGTAGCGCTCCATGAAGTGCTCGCCTTCGGAATTCGTGAGGTAGCCGCCCTCGCCCCGAGCACCCTCGGTGATGAGCATGCCGGCGCCGTAGATGCCGGTCGGGTGGAACTGGACGAACTCCATGTCCTGCAGCGGCAGGCCAGCGCGCAGCACCATGGCGTTGCCGTCTCCGGTCTGCGTATGAGCGCCGGTGCAGGTGAAGTAGATGCGACCGTAGCCGCCGGTTGCGAGAATGGTCTTGTGGGCGCGGAAGCGGTGGATCGAGCCGTCTTCGAGCGACATCGCCACCACGCCGCGGCAGGCTCCGTCGTCCATCAGGAGGTCGATGGCGAAATATTCGATGAAGAACTGCGTGGAGTGCCTGAGCGCCTGGCCGTACATGGTGTGCAGCATGGCGTGGCCGGTGCGATCGGCGGCAGCGCAGGTGCGCATCGCTTGGCCGCCGGTCCCGAAGTCGGTGGTCATGCCGCCGAACGGACGCTGGAAAATGCGCCCATCCTCGCTGCGCGAGAACGGCACGCCCCAGTGCTCCAGCTCGTAGACCGCATCCGGCGCGTTGCGGCAGAGGTACTCGATGGCGTCCTGATCGCCGAGCCAGTCGGACCCTTTGACGGTGTCGTACATGTGCCAGCGCCAGTCGTCGGCGTGCATGTTGCCAAGCGCGGCGGCGATCCCGCCCTGCGCCGCAACGGTGTGGGAGCGCGTCGGAAACACCTTGGTGATGCAGGCGGTTCTCAGGCCCGCCTGGCTGGCGCCGAGCGCCGCGCGCAAACCGGCGCCGCCGGCGCCCACCACCACGACGTCGAAGAGGTGCTCGGTGACCGGATAGGCGCGACCACCCGCCGCCGGAGCCCCGCCGTTGCCGCCGATTCCGGCCATCAGGCGCCTCCGAAGGCGATCTTGAGCACGGCAAAGGCCGCAATCAGCCCCACGCCCCAGGAGAACAGCCAGTTGGCGATCAGGGTCACGAGCTTCAGCATTTCATGCTCGACGTAGTCCTCGATGATCACCTGCATCCCGACCCTCATGTGGACAGCGGTCACCAGTATCCCGGCCAGTAGGATGAGCGCGACCAGCGGTGAGGCAAGCGTCGTGGCAACCGTCTCGTAGGGTTCGCCGTTCAGCGCCACGATCAGGATGACGAAGGGTATGAGCAGAATAAGGAGCGCGACCGAGGTAACCCGCTGCACCACGAAATCGCCGGTGCCCTTCTTGGCGGAGCCCAGCCCGCGCACTCGTCCAAGCGGCGTGCGCATCAGAAGGCCCCGCGCCCGATGGCCTGGCTGATGAGCTCAGCGGACCGCATAGCCGATAATCCAGACGAGCGGCGTGAGCACCACCGAGCCGATGATCGTCGCCCAGGCGAGGCGGTTGGCGGTTTCGGGCTCAAGGCCCACACCGGTGTCCCAGATCAGGTGGCGGACGCCGCCGAGCATGTGGTGAATAAGCGCCCAGGTGAAGCCGAAGAGGACGAGGCGCCCGAACCAGTGGCCGAAAAAGGCATCGGCGGTGGCAAAGGCCTCAGGGCCGCTCGCCGCGGCGGTCAGCCACCAGGCGAGAAAGAGCATGCCGAAATAGAGGGCCCCGCCGGTCATGCGGTGCACGATGGACATGACCATCGTGATCAGCGGCCGGAAGACGCTCAGGTGCGGGGAAAGCGGGCGGGACGCCGCCTTCAGGTGAGTCTCGGTCATCTCGGCGGGACACATACCGCAGTGCGACATAAGAGCAAAGGGCCCGGATTGCATTGGGCGGGGCCCCCGTCAGCCTGGGGGGATTGTCGCCGCCTCCGGGCTCCCTGGGCGCCGACCCGCATGCTCCCGTTCGACCTCGGCCTATCGGCAACAGGAGCTCCAAACACAAGGCCGGCGGTCGGCAGTCAACGATTAGACGGTAGACGCGCCCGACCTTACACGTGATAGTGGCGCATGCGCGTCGCCGTCCTGGAGATTCTTGCCTTACCGGAAAGGCGGCCGACGCAGTTGGCGTACCGCCTTCTGCTGACCAAGCAGTTCACCAGCGTGATGCCGCAGGCTGTCTCGGTATGGTGCCGGCAGCTGGGCCATCAAGTCACCTACGCGACCTATTACGGGGTCGGCGACCCGCTTCGCTCCATTCCCGGCGACGCCGAGATGGTGTTCATCTCCTGCTATACGCAGGCCAGCCCGCTCGCCTACGCGATATCCAAGGTCCTGCGCAGCCGCGGCGCCATCACGGTTCTCGGCGGCCCCCATGCCAAGGCCTTCGCGGCCGACGCGGTGCGCTTCTTCGACCACGTGGTGGGAGAATGCGACCGCGACCTCGTGGAGGAGCTCCTGGCGCGCGAGCACAGGCCCGGCTCGATCGTGTCGAGCGCGCGCCCGCCCAAGGAGCTGCCCCTGGTCGAAGAGCGGCTGCCGGAGATCCTCCGCTCCTCCTTCCTCTTCAACGGCGGCATGCGCACGCCGACAACGCTGGTCCCGATGCTCGCCAGCCTCGGATGCCCCTACGCCTGCAATTTCTGCATCGACTGGAAAAGCACCTATCAGACAATGCCGTCAGACCGGCTGACGGAGGATATCCGCTTCATAAGCCGGCGCTTCCCGGGGGCCCTTGTCGCATTCCACGAC
>CAZARE010000289.1:0-2641 GCA_964487455.1 uncultured Propylenella sp. | reverse complement strand
CGAGACTTCGACAAGAGGCTTGTCGCCGAACCGCTCAAGGCCGACGTGGATGTCAGCCGCGACGATCACCGCATCGGCGGCCTCGATCTCCTCGTCGGTCAGCGCGTCCTTTGTTCCTTCCGCGCCGTGCACCTCGACGAGCATCTCGTGGCCCCTCAGCGCGGCGGTCTTCTTCAGCGCTTCGGCCGCCATCAGGCTGTGGGCGATGCCGGTCGGGCAGGAGGTCACCCCGACGATCTTGGCCATGGCTTAACTCCCGGAGTTCTTATTGTCGATGGTTTGGATGGCGACGTCCCGCATCGTCGCCTCGATGACCTTGAGCGGCGGCAGCCGGGGGCCGATCTCCCCCAGAGCGCCCACGGAAAACGCGGTCGCCAGACGCGCCCGGTCGGCAAGGCCAAAACCTTTCAAGGCGCCGGCGACAATGCCGGCGACCATGGCGTCACCGGCGCCCACGGTGCTCTTGACGGTGATCTTCGGCGGCACGGCGAGAACGGCGGCGCCTTCCTCGACGAACATCGCCCCGCGCGGCCCCATCGACACGGCGACGAGGCCGATGTCTTTTGCGAGAAGCTCGCGGGCGGCCGCGACGATCTCGCCGTCACTTTCGGGACGGCGGCCGATGAGCTCTTGCAGTTCCTCAAGATTGGGCTTGATGATGTTCGGGCGCGAGGCGATCGCCGCGGCGAACGCAAGCCCGCTCGCGTCCAGGACCACCCGCTTGCCCAACCTTTTCAATCGGTCGACCATGGTCGCATAGACGCTGTCGGCGACGCCGGCGGGCACGCTGCCGGAGAGGACGAACGTCTCGGCCGTTCCGGCGAGATCGTCGAGGGCGTCATCGACGGCGGCAAGATGCCGCGGCTCCCCATGCAACCCCGGGAAATTGATGTCGGTTACCCGGTCCTGAACCTCGTCGACGATCTTGACGTTGACCCGAGTTGAGCCGGGCACGCGCACGAACCGATCGAGGATGCCTTTATCGGCGAACAGGCGGACGAAGGGAGTCAAGTAGGCCTCGCCGAGAAGACCGGTGACGGCGACCGGAATGCCGGCGTGGGCGAGAAAGGAGGCGACGTTGACTCCCTTGCCGCCGGCGTCCGACTGCTCCCACCCGACGCGGTTGACCGCGCCGGCGGTGAAGTTCGGCACCCGCGCGGTCTGGTCAACGGCAGGATTAAGGCTGACGGTGACCACCTTGGGGGAATTGGACGGCGGGGCATCGGGCATCGATTAAGACTCCGGCAACTGTTAAAGAGACGTCGCCGCAGCGCTCAGGACAGGGCCCGGACCTCGGCCGCGTTGCGGCACGAGAGCGCGCGCCCGGCTAGCGCCTTGGCCTTGTCCATAGTCAGCCCCCGGACTTGCGCCTTGACGGCGGCAATGCTGGGGATGCTGACGCTGAGTTCGCTGACGCCGAGCCCGACGAGAATGGCGACCCCCTTCGGATCGCCGGCGATACCGCCACAAGCGCCGACCCACTTGCCGGCGGCCCGCGCGGCACGCACCGTCTGGTCGATCATCCGCAGCACCGCCGGGTGCAGGCCGTCCGCCTGCCTGGCCAGCACCGGATGTAGTCGGTCCATCGCCAGAACGTACTGAGTGAGATCATTGGTGCCGATCGAGAAGAAGTCCACCTCGGGGGCCAACTCCGGGGCCATGATCACGGCCGACGGCACCTCGATCATGATGCCGATTTCGACCGGCGCGGCGCCCATCTCGTTACGAACCGCCTCCGTGATCGCCTTGGCCTTCGCCAGCTCCTCAAGGGTCGAGATCATCGGGTACATGATACGAACGGGCCCTGTCGCCGCCGCGCGGAAGACGGCGCGCAGCTGCGTGCGGAACAGCTCCGGCCGGGCAAGGCAGAGGCGGATGCCGCGCTCGCCAAGGAACGGGTTCTGCTCCGCCGGCATCGCCATGTACGACACCTCCTTGTCGCCGCCGATATCAAGGGTACGGATGATGATCGGCAGTCCGTTGAGCGCCCGGGTCATCGTCGTGTACGACTCGGCCTGCTCGTCCTCGCTGGGCGCGTGATCGCGCTGTAGAAACAGGAACTCCGTACGCAGCAGGCCGACGCCCTCGCCGCCGGCATCGACCGCGAGCGCAGCCTCGGCCGGATCGCTGATGTTGGCGACCACTTCGATGCGGGCGCCGTCCACCGTGATCGCGGGCTGGTAGCAAGCGCGGCGCTCCGCCTCGCGGATCTCCTTCAGATCGGCTTGCCGCTCCCGGGCTGCGGTCTCGTCGCTCGCCGTCGGGCGGATGACGAGCATGCCGGCGTTGCCGTCCAGAACGGCCGGGGTGCCGTCGGCGATATCGAGCACGGAGCCGCCGGCGCCGACCACCGCCGGAATGTCGAGCGAGCGGGCGATGATCGCGGTGTGGGAAGTCGGGCCGCCGGCGGCGGTGCACAGGCCAAGCGCCAGCGCCGGATCGAGCCGTGCCGTGTCCGACGGGCTGAGATCGTCGGCAACCAGGATCACCGGCCGGTCCGGTAAGGCGGGCTCATCCTCGATCCGGTCGGCGAGCGGCCGCAGCACGCGCCGACCGACGTCGCGCAAGTCGATCGCACGACCGGACAGCACGGGGTCCTTCATGGCCGCCAGGACGTCCGCCCGCTCCTCGTACGTACGCT
>CAZARE010000288.1:0-12922 GCA_964487455.1 uncultured Propylenella sp. | reverse complement strand
CCATGATCAAGGCCATGTAAGTGCGGGTCTCGCTAAACAGAACATGCTCAAGAGCGTATGTATTCAGATACATGAGCCCGAACATGACGACCGTGGATGTGCCGATCATCATGAAGAATCGCAGATAAGACATTGTCTCTTTTCCTCGGACACAGGACCGATAATGGGCTAGTGGAACGGATTTGACATTCGATACCCGCTCGATGTCGACCTGCGAGATCGAATGTCAAATTCAAAGAATTCCACTAGAATCATAAACTTCCTAGTGGCTCTTTTGTTTCCAACATATGCCTGCGTGGCCGATGCAAATGGGATGCAAATGTTGGAAACCAACCACTAGCCGACGTGCTTGGATTCCGCCGGGGACTCGACGGCCACAAACGGTTGACCGGCTAGTCGGTTCCGGCAACAGGCCCGCGCGGGAACCGGTCACGTATCGGTCCACCATCGTCGACCAAGTCCGCGGTGCGCGACGGCATTCCGGCGCATATCCTTCGGCACGATATTGAAGCGTCTTCGGGATGACCTTATGGTGTCTGTCGCACCGGCGCCGTGCCGTGCGTGTGACCGGCGGTCATATTCCTCGGTGCCGCGGAGTTCCAGGAATCCTATTCGAGCAATGTCCGGACAAACCGCTGCCGAAGGGGCGTCTGAAGGAGGGGCCGCGCTGACCACTATCCGCGTCCACGAGGGCGATCTGCACGACTTGTCCCGCTACCGGGAGGTGGCGGCTGTCGACACCGAGGCGATGGGACTGAAGCCCGGCCGCGACCGGCTGTGCCTGGTGCAGCTGTCGTCCGGCGACGGGACGGTGGACGTCGTTCGAATCGAGCAGGGCCAGACAAGCGCGCCCAACCTCGGCCTGCTTCTTACCGATCCGGCCATTACGAAAGTGTTCCACTATGCGCGCTTCGACATGGGGATGCTGAAGCACGCGCTCGGCATCGAGGTGGCGCCGGTGTGGTGCACCAAGATCGCTTCGCGATTGGTCCGCACCTATACGGATCGGCACGGCTTCAAGGATCTTGCGCGCGAGCTGCTGGGCATCGAGATATCGAAGCAGCAGCAATCCTCCGATTGGGGCGCCGAGGAGCTGACGGAGGCGCAGCTTGAGTACGCCGCCTCCGATGTCCTCCACCTGCTGCCGATGAAAGAAGCATTGGAGGCGCGTCTTCGGCGCGAGGGGCGGCTCGCGCTCGCCGAATCGTGCTTTACCTTTCTCCCGGTGCGTGCCGAGCTTGACCTGCTCGGGTGGGACGGTGAGGACATATTCGCTCATTCCTAGCGTCGGAGCCCAGGCCACAGGCTTGCGGCAGCCGCCAAATCACCTCACTCTCACTCTAACGCTGCGACATGGCGGATTTGGAGATGACCGCTTCCGCGTCCTGGCAGGACACAGCCGCGCCCGCGCCCGCTGCGGCGCGGCGGCGGGCGCTGAGGGCTGCGCGGCGCCATAGCCGCAGCGTTCGCGTGCTACGCGTCCTGCTTCCGACGGCGGCCGTCGCCGCGATCAGCGCCTTCTTCATGCTCACTCATCTCGGCCTGCCGATTCCGTTCGACCTAAACAGCGCCCGGCTCAGCATCACGCCGAACTCCATCGTCATGGAGCGTCCCAACCTTACCGGCTTCGATGCCGAGCAGCGGGAATATTCCATCGAGGCAGCGCGCGCGATTCAGTCGCTCGCGAACCCCGACCAAGTGCGCCTGGAGGCGATCAAGGCGACCATCAGACCTGTCGACCGAGGCCCCACGCATATCACCGCCGACGCCGGGCACTATGACCACGGCCGGCGGACGTTGCAGCTGCAGGGAGAAATTGCCGTCGATAGTCCCGAGGGCTATGCGCTTCGTATGAGCAACGTCAATGTTGATTTTGCCGCCGGCACGATGCAGTCCGCCGAGCCGGTTACCGTGATCTATGCGGATAGCAAGATCACCGGCCAGCGCTTTGTCGCCACCGAGAGCGGCAGACGGATCCTTTTTGACGGCGGCGTGAGCACGACTCTGATGCCGCCGAAGCGCGAGACTTCCGACCCCGGGCCGGCAAGGAATGCCGAATGAAGCGCATTGTCGCGATTGCCCTCGCGATATACGCAATCGTGCCGGCGGGCGCATGCGCGCAGGATTTCGCGGCAGCCTTTTCCGGTTTCGATTCCGGCTCGACTGTGCCGATCCAGATCGAAGCTGACCAGCTTGAGGTGCGCGATTCCGAAAAGCTTGCCATCTACAGCGGACAGGTCAGGGTGCGCCAGGGCGAATCGATGTTGGAAGCGCCGGCGCTCCGCGTCTTCTACTCCGGCGAGGCCACGGCCGCCGGCCTCGCCGGCTCGCAGGTCTCGCGCATCGAGGCAGGTCCCGGTGTGATGGTGCGCTCCGGTGACCGGACAGCCAGCGGCGATCGGGCTGTGCTCGACATGGACAGCGATCTGATCACGATGAGCGGCAACGTCGTGCTCACCCAGGGGCAAAACGTGGTGCGCGGCGAGCGGCTGATCATCAACCTCGCGACGAGGCAGGGCCGCATCGAGGGGGGGCGCGTGCAGACATTGATCACCCCGCCCGGCGGGGGGCTGGAGCCGTGATGCCGGGGAAGCGCCGTTGAACCGCTTCGACAGGGTCGAGCGCTCCTCCTGGCCGCTGGAGGAACTGGGGCGCCGGGCGCGCTGGGCGAGGAACGGCAGCGAGCCGCAGGGCGCGCCGGATACGGCTCCCGGCGGAGAGAGCTGGCTTGTGGCGCGCGGCCTTCGGCGTGCGTTCGGCGGGCGCGTTGTGGTCGACGACGTGTCGCTTGCCCTGCGCCGCGGCGAATCGGTCGGCTTGCTGGGCCCCAACGGAGCGGGCAAGACCACCGTCTTCTACATGATCACTGGGCTCATCGGCGTCACCCGCGGCACCATTGAGATCGACGGCTACGACGTCACCCGCCTGCCGATGTATCAGCGCGCCCGGCTAGGCGTGGGCTATCTTCCGCAGGAGGCTTCGATCTTCCGGGGCCTTTCGGTCGAGGACAATATCCGCGCGGTCTTGGAGATCGTTGAGCGCGACCGCAAGAAGCGCGAGGCCGACCTCACTGCTCTGCTGGAGGAGTTTCACATAGCGCATCTCAGGAAGGCGTCGGCTATCTCGCTTTCGGGCGGCGAGCGGCGGCGCTGCGAGATTGCGCGCGCACTGGCGAGCCGGCCCTCCTTCATGCTGCTCGACGAGCCCTTCGCCGGCATCGACCCGATCGCGGTGGGCGATATTCAGGCGATGGTTCGCCACCTGACGCGGCGAGGCATCGGCGTGCTTATCACCGACCACAATGTGCGCGAGACGCTCGGGTTGATCGACCGCGCCTACATCCTAAACGCCGGTCAGGTTATGGCCGAGGGCCGGCCGGACGAGATCGTGGCCAACCCGGACGTGCGGCGGGTCTACCTCGGCGACCGTTTCAGGCTTTGACTCCGCCCCGCAGCGGCTTAAGTTGCAATGCAACATGATGGGTATGTGAACAGATCCGGGGGAGATCTGCGACCCGTCGCTTGGGGCAGCGTCATGGCGCTTTCGGTCAGGCTTCAAGGCAGGCAAGTCCAGTCGCTCGTCATCACGCCGCAGCTGATGCAGGCGATCCGCTTGCTGCAGATGTCGGGAGTGGAGCTGGAGCGGTTCGTCACGGCCGAGTTGGAGCAGAATCCACTCCTGGAGATCGACGAAAGCCCCGATGCGCCGGCTGCGGAGGAATCTCCGTCCGAAGCGACGGACGTCGCCGAGTTGCAGGATGCTTCGGAGGCGAACCAGGTGGCGCTCGACGCGGAAGCCGATGACCTTCATCCGGAGCAGGTTGGCCGGGATACTGGCTGGACGCCGGCTCTCGGGCGCGGGGGCGACGGCGCGGCGTATTCCGGCGGCAACGACGTCGAGCAGAGGCTCGCTGCGAGGGAAAGCCTCGACGAATTGTTGGAGCGAAAGGTCGAGGCTGCCTTCAGTTCACCCACCGACAGGGCAGTTGCGCGGGCCCTGCTCGCCACGCTCGACGAGGCGGGCTACTTGACCGTGGCACCGGCCGCGCTCGCCCTTGATCTTGGCGTTCCGTCTGAATTCGTGGAGCGGGTGCTTCGCATCTGCCAGCACGTCGCGCCGACGGGAATTTTCGCGCGGTCGCTGGCGGAGTGTCTGGAGCTCCAGCTCGCCGATCGGGATCGGTTGGACCCGCCGATGCGGACGCTGCTCGCCAATCTCGATCGGCTTGCCGCCGGCGAGACAGCCGCCCTAGCCGCCCTTTGTGGGGTTGGCCGTCCCGGCCTTGAGCGATTGATCGCCGAGATCCGCACGCTTGATCCAAAGCCGGGGCTTGCTTTCGCGCACGAGCCGGTGCGCACGCTCGTCCCGGACGTCTTTGTCCGCCCCGGGCCGGATGCGGACTGGATCGTGGAGCTGAACGACGAGGTGCTGCCTCGCCTCATTGTCAACAACACCTATTACGCGCGCGTCTCGGCGCGCTGTTCCGGCGCGGAGCGCGGCTACATTGACGAATGCCATGACAAGGCGAAATGGCTGAAGAAGAGCCTCGACCAGCGGGCGCGCACCGTCCTGAAGGTGGCCTCGGAGATCGTGCGTCGCCAGTCGGGGTTCCTTGCCGAGGGGGTTGCCCATTTGAGGCCTCTCAATCTTCGCACGGTGGCCGATGCGCTCGGCATTCACGAATCGACGGTCAGTCGCGCGGCCGCCAACAAGACGATCGCCACACCACGCGGCATTTTCGAGTTCCGTTACTTCTTCAGCGGCGCGATCTCCGCCACCGCGGGCGGCGAGGCTCACTCCGCTGAGGCCGTCAAGCACCGGATCCGCAAGATGATTCTGGAAGAGGGCCCGGACGCGATCCTTTCCGACGATGCCATCGTCGCAATTCTTTCGGGCGAGGGGGTCGACATCGCCCGGCGCACGGTCGCCAAGTACCGCGAGCTGATGCGCATCGGGTCGTCGGTGGAGCGTCGCCGGGAGAAACGGCTCAAAGCCGCATCCTAGCCAAGGCGGGTGTTGCCGGCTCGGTCCGAATGCGTTTGACACGCGTCGGCGGGGCGCGTACAGGTCCGCCGCTTAGAGCGGTCCAACCATCGGAAACTCGCCATGGTTGTGAGGATAGCCGGCAAGAATGTCGATATCGGCCAAGCCCTCCGCTCCCGCATCGACTCAACCGTGACCGGATTGGTCCGCAAATATTTCGATCGTGGCTATTCCGGGCAGATTGCAGTGTCGAAGAACGGTCGCATTTTCGAAACTGACCTCGTGCTTCACATCGACGCCGGGAAGGTCTTCGAGGCGCGTGGTTCCGATACCGACGCCTATGTAAGCTTCGAGCAGGCGGCGGAGCGTCTAGACAAACAGCTCAGACGCTACAAGCGGCGTCTCAAGGACCACTGACGCGAGGGCGCGCTCCCCGCGTCGATTTCCAAGGTATCCAAAATGGGTCTCAGCGATCTCCTGAAACCGGAAGCCGTGCTGCCATCGCTCAATGTCCAGTCAAAGAAGCAGTTGCTGCATGAGGTATGCGCCGCGGCGGCGCGGCAGACCGGTCTCAGCGAGCGTGAAATCCTCGACACCATCCTTCAGCGGGAGCGGCTTGGCTCTACCGGCGTCGGGCAGGGAGTGGCCATCCCGCACGGCAAGCTCGGCGCGCTGAGCGAGTTGGTCGGCGTCTTTGCGCGACTGACCCGCCCCGTCGACTTCGATGCTCTCGACGAGCAGCCGGTCGATCTCGTTTTTGCGCTGCTCGCGCCCGAGGGAGCCGGAGCTGACCACCTGAAGGCTCTCGCCCGTATCGCGCGCGTGCTGCGCGACCCGGAGGTGGCGCAGAGGCTCCGTGACGCCGCCGATGCTGGCGAGCTTTATGCCGTGCTCATCGCGCCCACCGAAGCGTCGCACGCCGCATAAAGGCGGCGTACGCGAAAACGGGGCCGCGCCGGCCCCGCTTTGCTCAAGCCATAGCCATGCGCGAGATCAGTGGACGCTCACTGTCTCCAGATCGTTCTCGCGTGCGCCGGCGATCGCCGCCGCTTTGGAATCGGTGAGCATGATCGGCTGACCGGCGGCCGAAAGCAGCGCCCAGAGATCCACCCCCGGGGCAAGCTGGGGAGCCTGCGGGAAGAGCGCATGCACGTCCTCTGAGCGAAGCGGCCGGAGATACGCGATCTCACCGCCGCCCAGCGCTGCGAACTGGTCCTGCGGCATGGTCTTGACGGTTTCGTTGTAGGTCATGGTCTTCTCCAACGTCTCAGCCGCTGGTCGTGATGGGAATACGCTTTACCTTGCGCTCCGGCTCCAATCTCACGAGATCGATCGAGAGCAGCCCGTCCTTCAGTTCCGCTCCCGCGACCTCCATGCCTTCCGCCAGCACGAACTTCCGCTGGAACTCCCGAGCCGCGATGCCTCGGTGAAGGTAGTCGCGGCCGGTGTCGTCCCGCTGCCGTCCGCCAACAGTAAGCTCATTGTCCTCCACAGTCACTTCGATTTCGTTATCGCCGAACCCGGCGACGGCCAATGTGATGCGAAGGTGCGCCGGCTCACCGTCCTGGGTGACGATCCGCTCTATGTTGTAGGGTGGGTAACCGTCGGCGGTCTTCGAGACGCGATCGAGCAGGCGCTCGATGTCCTCAAACCCCAAGAGCAAGGGGCTGGAAAAGAGAGGGGCGCGTGGCATTTTTCTGCAAAGTCCTCATCCTGCAAGCGACTTCGCCTTGCCGGACCCGCATTCGGCATCCGGCCGGTTGGCCGAAATATGGGTGCGATGCCGTAATCTTCAAGCGGAGAAGGGCACCGCTCTCCGGGCGGGCCGACGCCGATTTGCCCGCGTATTCGCTTCGGGGCGGCGAGACGGCTCGCGCGGGCCTTGCAAATCCGAACGCCGCCGAATAGGTAACGCCCGCTCGCCGGACCCCAGACCGCGGGCGGCAAAACGGCGGGGCCGTAGCTCAGTTGGGAGAGCGCTTGAATGGCATTCAAGAGGTCAGCGGTTCGATCCCGCTCGGCTCCACCACGCTGATCGTCCGCTCATGAGCCCAGCATAGCCGAGCCGACAGGCGCCTCAGCGCTCCTCTTCGTCTTCCGCGTCGACGTCGAGCAGCCCCGACACGTCGTCCCCTTCCTCCTCGTCCTCCTCCAGGAAGGTGTCCTCGGCCGCGTCGCCCTCAATCTCAGATTCGACCTCCACTTCGGGAATGGCGGGCTCCTCGTCCTCGCTGTCGGTATCTGGCCCAATATCCTCTTCGGTCTCCGCTTCGGCTTCCTCAAGCGACACAACGCCCTCCTCGCGCTCAACCTCCGCCGCTTCCTCCACTACCGGTTTCTCCACCTTCGGCTCGGCTACGCGTTCCGGCCGCGAAGGCGCTGCTAGCTGGAAAACGGTCCCGCAGCTGGGGCAGATAATCGGATTGCGGCTGAGGTCGTAATATTTGGTACCGCAGGAAGGGCAGGTCCGCTTCGTGCCAAGTTCCGGTTTCGTCACGTCTCGTTCGCCTCACGTTCGAGTGCGCCGCGTGCCTAACCACGGGTCTGACCTCTGTCAAACCCCTTGTGAGCGGAGGCGGCCGGGCAGGCTTGGAAGGGCTTCCGAGGCGTGACCTCACCGGGGCCGTGTGCTACCAACCGCGCCGTTCCCGCCGCGGTTCCGAAACAGCATGCCGGCCATGTCCCACGCCTTCGCAAAACCGATAAGCGCGCTGCCTTCAAGCGCCCTTCGCGGCCGCGTTACCGTCCCCGGGGACAAGTCGATTTCGCACCGCGCGGTGATGCTGGGAGCGCTCGCCGTGGGGGAGACCCGTATAGAGGGGCTGCTGGAATCCGCCGACGTGCTGGCGACTGTCACGGCCATGCGGAGCTTCGGCGCGAAGGTGGAGCGCGCCGCGGACGGGGTGTGGCGCGCCAACGGACTCGGCACGGGCGGCCTGCTCGAGCCGGAACACGCGATCGACTTCGGCAATGCCGGCACCGGCGTGCGCCTCGCGATCGGCATGGCCGGCGCGCACCCTTTCGCCACGACCTTCATCGGTGACGCCTCGCTGTCGAGGCGCCCGATGCAGCGCGTGCTCGATCCCCTACGCGAAATGGGAGCCGAGATCGTCGCCCGCTCCGGCGACCGGCTGCCGCTCTCCATCCGCGGCGCCGACCCGATGGCGCCGATCGAGTACCGGGTCCCGGTCCCTTCGGCCCAGGTGAAATCCGCCGTCCTGCTTGCTGGACTTAACATCGAAGGCATCACCACCGTCGTTGAGCCGGTCGCGACGCGCGACCATACCGAGCGAATGCTGAAAGGCTTTGGGGCCGACATCATGACGCGAGAAGCCGCGGATGGCGCCAGTGTGATCCGTCTGACAGGGCGCCCGGAACTGCGACCGCAAGCGATCACCGTCCCGGCCGATCCGAGCTCGGCGGCGTTTCTCATTGTCGCCGCGCTTCTGGTGGACGGGTCCGATGTGACTGTGCGGAATGTTCTTCTCAACCAGAGGCGCAGCGGGCTGATCCAGACGTTGAAGGAGATGGGCGCCGATCTCACGCTGGAGAACGAGCGATTGTCCGGCGGGGAGGCAATCGGGGATGTGCGCGCGCGGGCGTCGAGCCTCAAGGGCGTAACGGTACCGGCGGAGCGCGCCCCTTCCATGATCGACGAATACCCCGTGCTCGCAGTAGCGGCCTCGTTTGCGGACGGGGCGACGGTTATGGAAGGACTTGCCGAGTTGCGCGTAAAGGAATCCGACCGTCTTGCGACGGTCGCGCGCGGGCTGGAGGCGAATGGGGTCGACTGCTGGGAAGGCGAGGCGAGTCTTGCCGTTAAGGGCGGCCGAGTCCGTGGCGGCGCTACGGTGGCAACGCATCTCGACCATCGCATCGCCATGAGCTTCCTGGTCTTGGGCTTGGCGGCGGAACGCGCCGTCACCGTCGACGACGGCGCCATCATCGGCACCTCCTTTCCGGGTTTCGTAGAACTCCTCAGGGGTCTCGGAGCGGATTTTGCCGAGGGCGCGCAGGCGGCGTGAGCGAACCTTCCCTGCTCATCGCCATCGACGGCCCGGCCGCCAGCGGCAAGGGCACGCTGGCACGCCGTCTGGCGCGCCATTTCGGCCTGCGCCACCTCGATACGGGTCTCACCTACCGCGCCGTCGCCGCGCAGCTGTTGGCCGAAGGCGCCGATCTCGGCGATGAGAACGCGGCGGTGGCCGCGGCTGAAACGCTTGATCTGTCCAACCTCGACAGGCGGCGGCTTTCCGAGCACGATATCGGCGAAGCCGCCTCGCGCATCGCCGTTATGCCGCGCCTCAGGCGGGCGCTGCGCGAGAAGCAGCGCGCCTTCGCCGGGGCACCCCCGGGCGCCGTGCTGGACGGCCGCGACATCGGCACGATCGTGCTTCCCGAGGCGCGCGCCAAGCTCTACGTCACCGCCGCTCCCCAGGTCCGCGCCCGCCGCCGTATGCTTGAAATGAACGAGACCGGTAGCCAGATCAGCGAGGCGGCGGTACTCGACGATCTGGAACGGCGCGATGCGCGCGACATGGCGCGCCCCGATTCCCCTCTAAGGCCCGCCCCGGATGCTTACTTGCTCGACACGAGCGATAAGGATATAGAAGCCGCGTTCCAGGCGGCCGTGGATTACGTGAGCCGCGCTATTGCGAGCCAGTGAGAGGGCGCGCCCGATAGGGGTGTGCCTCTTTGTCGTTTGGTCGCGCTCGCCGCGGAACAAGATCGCCGCCCTCGGCTTCGACGCGCCGGCCGCTCCATCGCGAGCGGGAGGCAGGAGGCGGCAGGTGCAATGCGAACCACCCGGCGCAGGGCGAGGGCAATGGGGCCCCGCCCACAAAGGAGTATTGATGCAAGCAGCCGAACCGCAGCCAACGAGGGAGGATTTCGCCGCTCTCCTGGAGGAATCGTTCGCCAAGAGCGACCTCGTCGAAGGATCAGTCGTCAAGGGCACTGTCGTTGCGATCGAAAAGGACGTTGCCGTCGTCGATGTCGGCCTCAAGGTCGAAGGCCGCGTCCCACTGAAGGAATTCGGCGTGCGCGGCGGGGACGGGGAGCTAAAGCCGGGCGACGAAGTCGAAGTCTACTTGGAGCGGGTCGAGAACGCCCTTGGAGAGGCGATGCTTTCCAGAGAGAAGGCGCGTCGCGAGGAGAGCTGGGTGCGGCTCGAGGAGAGCTTCGAGAAGAACGCCACCGTCACCGGCCAGATTTTCAACCAGGTGAAGGGCGGTTTCACGGTCGACCTCGACGGCGCGGTCGCCTTCCTTCCGCGCAGCCAGGTCGACGTGCGTCCGGTCCGCGACGTCGGCCCTCTGATGAACTCGCCGCAGCCTTTCCGCATCCTCAAGATGGACAAGCGCCGCGGCAACATCGTCGTCTCGCGCCGCTCCGTGCTTGAGGACACTCTCGCCGAACAGCGCTCCGAGCTCGTGCAGCGGCTGTCGGAAGGCCAGGTGGTCGACGGCGTCGTGAAGAACATCACCGAATACGGCGCCTTCGTCGATCTCGGCGGCATCGACGGCCTGCTGCACGTCACCGATATGGCGTGGAGACGCGTCAACCATCCATCGGAGGTCCTCAATATCGGCGAGACGGTGAAGGTGCAGATCATCCGCATCAACCCCGAGACCTTCCGTATCTCGCTCGGCATGAAGCAACTGGAGACCGATCCTTGGGAGGGCATCGAGGCCAAATACCCGATCGGCGCACGCTTTACCGGCCGCGTCACCAACATCACCGACTACGGCGCCTTCGTCGAGCTCGAGCCCGGCATCGAGGGGCTCATCCACGTGTCGGAAATGAGCTGGACGAAGAAAAACGTCCATCCCGGCAAGATCGTCTCCACCTCGCAGGAGGTCGAAGTGGTCATCCTGGAGGTTGACCCTGCCAAGCGCCGGGTATCGCTCGGCCTCAAGCAGACCATGCGCAATCCGTGGGAAGAATTCGCCGAGAAGCATCCCGTGGGCTCCATCGTGGAAGGCGAGGTCAAGAACAAGACCGAGTTCGGTCTATTCCTCGGCCTGGAGAACGACGTGGACGGCATGGTGCACCTGTCCGACCTCGACTGGAACCGCGCCGGCGAAGAGGCGATGGAGGACTACAAGAAGGGAGACGTGGTCAAGGCCAAGGTTCTCGACGTCGACGTGGAGAAGGAGCGCATCTCGCTTGGCATCAAGCAAGTCTCCGGCGATCCGATGGAAGCCGCTTCCGGCATCAGGAAGGGGGCGATCGTCACCGGCGAAGTCACCCAGGTGATGGATTCCGGCGTCGAGGTGAAGATCGCGGGCTCCGACCTCACCGCCTTCATCCGTCGCGCCGAGCTGTCGCGCGAGCGCTCCGAACAGCGGCCTGACCGCTTCGCTCCCGGCGAGAAGGTCGATGCCCGCATCACCAACATCGACAAGAAGAACAGGAAGATATCGCTGTCCATCAAGGCGCTGGAGATTGCCGAGGAGAAGGAGGCGGTCGCCCAGTACGGATCGACCGATTCCGGCGCCTCGCTCGGCGACATCCTTGGCGCCGCCTTGAAGAAGCAGCAGGACGATGGCGACGACGTCGACGACGTCGCCGACGACACGGAGTCGGCGAGCGAGACGATCGATGAAGAGGGCGCTTCTGAATCGGCGAGCGACGACGCTCCATCCGATGACGAGGCCGACGCGGACAAGAAGGCGGAGTAGGGTCGGCAGCAGCCCGACTTTGCCGGTTGCCATGACGTCGACAAAGGCCCGCGGCAGTGCCGCGGGCCTTTGTCGCTAGTCGCGCGGCCGGACTGCAGAGGGCGGCGGAATGCTCCAGGAGCTGGCGATCATCTTCGTCTTTCTGCTGCTCGGCGGAGCTCTGAAGGGCGCCACCGGCATGGGCACGCCCGTCGTCGCGGTCCCCGCGCTGGCAGCATTCTTCGACGTGCCTTTCGCCATTGCCGTCCTGGTCGTGCCGATCATCGTCACGAACAGCTGGCAGGCGTGGCAGTTTCGCGCTCACTGGCGCGGCCTGGCCTTTCTTCCCCCCCTTCTCGTCTCCGCCGTGGCGGGCATAGTGATCGGGACCTGGCTTCTGACGACACTGCCGGCCAATGTCCTTTCGCTGGGACTAGGTCTGACGACGATCCTCTACATCGTGGTGCGGCTCGCCCGGCCCCATTTTACGATCGGCCCTTCCGCCGCGCGTCGGCTGGCGCCTGTCATCGGTCTGGTCTCCGGCACACTGCAGGGCGCGACGGGCGTGTCCGCGCCGGTGAGTGTTACGTTCATCAACGGCATGCGGCTATCGCGCCCGCAGTTCGTCTTGACGGTTTCGGCGCTCTTCCTCGCGTTCGTCATCACGCAGATACCGGCCCTGACTCTCGCCGGGGTGCTCACATGGCAGCGCGCGCTCTACAGCGCCGCGGCGCTTCTGCCGGTTGCCGCCGGGATGCCGCTCGGCAATTTGTTCGCCAAGCGGCTGCGACCGGAGGCCTTCGATAGGCTGATCCTGGTAGTGCTGGCGGGCATTTCACTAAAGCTGCTGTGGGACGCCGGACTCTTCCGAATCTTCGGGTAGTGCCGACAGCGGCGCGGAATGCGCTGCCCCAGCCGCTCAGGCTTTCAGCCGTAGCTCAAGCGGAGGCTTCCATTCATCCGGGGCGACGCCCGGGGGCGGACGGCCCCAGGTCGAGCCATGCGGATCGCCACGCCCGGTGAAGAAACGCGCGAGCATGAGCTGCAGCATGTTCATGTTGGAGAGAATGCCGTGGAAGCCGCCCAGCCGGAGCGCCACCTTGTCGGCGATCTCCCAGAATCCGAAATCGTCCGGCGTGATGCAGACGAGGCTTTCATAGGGGAGGAACAGCGGGATAGCGCCTTCAAAGGGCACCGTGCCATCGCCGGTTCGCCGCCGCTTCGTCGCGTCGCCGACGCCAGTCTTCCATTCGTCGGCCCTGTCCTTGAGGCTGAAG
>CAZARE010000287.1:0-5451 GCA_964487455.1 uncultured Propylenella sp. | reverse complement strand
GGGAAGCGTGTGGCCGAAGAAGATGTTGTCGCCAAGGACGAGCGTGACGCTGCCGTCGCCCACGAAATCGCGGCCGATGACGAAGGCCTGGGCAAGGCCCTCCGGCTTCGGCTGAACCGCATAGCGGAACCGCATGCCGAGCTGCGCACCGTCACCGAAGAGGTTGCGGTAGAGCAGCTCGTCCCCGGGTGTCGTGATCAGCAGGATCTCTCGGATCTTGGCGAGCATGAGCACCGAGATCGGATAGTAGATCATCGGCTTGTCGTAGATCGGCAGCAGCTGCTTGTTGACGGCGCGCGTGATCGGATGGAGCCGCGACCCCGAGCCGCCGGCGAGCACGATTCCCTTCATGAAGCTCGCCTTGCCGTCTCGGGCGCCGTCGCCTCCCGCAGGACCCCAGGGAGGGATGCTTCGAAGCCGGGCAGTCTCAACCCGAAAGCCTGCGCGATCGCGTCGCTCGACAACCGGCTGTTCAGCGGCCTTCTAGCTCGGCTCGGATAGGCGCTCGTCGGAACGGCTCTAAGACGCGGCCGTTCCCTTCCGTCCGCGGCGATGGCGGAGAAGATCGCCTCCGCGAAGCCGGACCAGGTCGTCGCCGATGCTCCGGCCAGGTGATACGTTCCCCATTTCGCATCCGAATCCGCCAAAAACGGAAGCAGGTGTGCGATCGCGGCGGCTATGTCGGACGCTGCCGTAGGACAGCCGTGCTGGTCCGCCACCACGGTGATCTCGTCGCGCGCCGCGGCGAGCCTAAGCATGCTGCATAGGAAGTTTTGCCCAAAAGGGCTGTAGACCCAGGAAGTCCTGAGGATGAGGTGCTTCGGATTGGCTGCGCGCACCTCCCGCTCGCCCGCGAGCTTTGACCGCCCGTAGGCGTTGATCGGATTGGCTTCGTCGAGCTCGACGTAAGGTCCGCTCTTGCTGCCGTCGAACACGTAGTCGGACGAGAACGAGATCATCGGAATGGAGAGCTCTGCCGCTACGCGTGCTATCGCTCCGGGCGCAGCGGCGTTCACAAGCGTTGCAGTCGCCTCGTCCGTCTCGGCGCCTTCAACGTCCGTGTATCCGGCAGCCACGATCACCACATCAGGCCGATGGCGTCTCACGATCGGGCCAAGACTCTCCGGCCGCGAAAGATCTGCGGCGCGGCGGTCGAGCGAGGTCACCTCTGTCCCCTCCGGCCACGACGCGCGCGCCAGCTCCCGTCCGACCTGCCCGGTTGAGCCGAAGACGAGCACGCGGGACACGATCGCCTCCCTCAGGCTGGCACGACGGACGCGCGCACTCCGAGCCGCTCGCCGCCATAGCGTTCCAGCAGAGGCCGCCACCACGCCTCGTTCTCGACGTACCACATTACGGTCTCCCTTAGCCCGCTCTCGAAGCTTCGAGAGGGCCTCCATCCAAGCTCTCGCTCCACCTTCGACACATCCATCGCATAGCGAAAATCGTGACCAGGCCGGTCGGAGACGAAGGTGATCAGCTCCGTGCGGCGGCGGCGGGAAAGCGGTGGAGCCAGCTCATCAACCAGTTTTGCAATGGCTGTCACCACCTCCAAATTCGTGCGCTCCGCGCCGCCCCCTATGAAATAGGTCTCGCCCACTCTCCCTCGCTCCAGCACGGCCACCAGCGCCTCGGCATGATCCTCCACGTGGAGCCAATCGCGCACGTTCTCTCCTCGCCCATAGACCGGCATTTCTTCGCCGGCCAACGCCTTGATGATCATCAGCGGGATGAGCTTTTCCGGGAAGTGGTAGGGGCCATAGTTGTTGGTACAGTTCGTCACCAGGATGGGCAGGCCGAAGGTATGGCCCCATGCGCGCACGAAATGATCGGCCGCAGCCTTGCTGGCCGAATAGGGCGATCGCGGATCGTAGGGAGTCGTCTCCGAGAACGGAGCGTCGCCGGGCGCAAGCGCTCCGAATACCTCATCCGTCGACACGTGGTGAAAGCGAAACCGTGCCCGGTCCGCCTCGGCGAGCGTGTTCCAATAGGCTCGCGCCGCTTCAAGCAGATGCATCGTGCCGAGCGAGTTCGTCTGCACGAAGGCCCCGGGCTCGTCGATTGAGCGGTCGACATGGGTCTCTGCCGCAAGATGCATCACGGCATCCGGCCGGAAGTCGAGGAACGCCTTTGCGACGGCGGGAGCGTCGCATATGTCGCAGACCTGGAGGCTGTGGCGGGGGCTCTCCTCAACCGCCGCAAGCGATTCCTTTGACGCCGCATATGTCAGCTTATCCAACGTAAGCACTTGGTGGCGGCTGTGCGCAATCAAATGGCGCACCACCGCGCTGCCGATAAAACCCGCCCCGCCGGTCACCAAAATACGCATCAACGCCCCAACGCTTTCGGCGACAGATTCGCTGCCCGATCTCGCCGCGACCCGCCTGCTCCTCGCGAACAATACATCATCTTGCCGCGCCCCAGCCGCCACACCTGATCGGCTTCCCTCCGCCGGCCGCGCAGTCGATAGGCCGCCGAAAGGACCAACCCGGAATAACGTGGCGTCGCGCAGTCGAAGAGCATCCTGAGCGGCAGCGCCGACAGTCGCTCCGCAGTCCCAGGGACGTGACCAAGCTCCTGCCGTAGCAGCACGAATGCGCGGCGGTGCCAAAGATACTGGCGATAGCATTTCCGCCTGTACGCTCCATTGCCGAAGATTCCGTGTCGAATGGGACGGCGCCCCTGCCGCACCCGCGCACCCATGGCGCTGCCCGCATGCTGCACGTAATCCACGAGCGGCTCGTCGATAAGTCTTATAGTCCCCAGGAGCGCCGCGACCAGCGCGGTCCAATGGTCGTGCAGGATGTGACGACAGCGGGACATCGGAAAGGCGCTTGCCGCAACAGCGACGTCGCGGCGGAACGCCGCGGACATCCCGGTGACGGAGTTCGCGATCATCAGATCGGCGAACGTTGCCGAGCGCGGCCGCGACTCGTGCACAAAGAGAGAGGGCGCCAGCACCTCTCCGTCCTCCGAGACGATGCGCGCATCCGTGTGACAGAGGCTCGTCGTGCCGTCGGCAAGACAAGCCACCTGTCGTTCGACCTTCTCCGGGTGCCAGATGTCGTCCTGGTCGCAGAAGGCGAAGAGATCCGTATCGCTGTCGCTGAGGGCGAGCGCCTCCCGCAGCCCCCGCGCGAAGTTCGCATGAATACCGGCACGCGGCTCGAAGGCGCGAAGCATCAGACGCGGATCGCCGCGCCTGGACGCGATGCCTTCCGCGACAGGGTCGAGCGGTCCGTCGGCGCAGACAAGAACGGCGATGTTCGGATGGGTCTGCGTGAGGAGCGATTCGATCTGACGCGAGAACAGCTGCGGATTTGGCCGGAATGCGCTAAGGACGACAAAAACGCGCCGGCTCGTATCAACCATCGCCCTGGCCTGTCGGCGACGACCCGCGGCCGAGCACGTGTCCTTCGCGCATGTCAGAAGACCGGTCTGCTCTCGCGCAGGGACGGCAGCATCCGGTCTCTCTCGGACAGAACCGCTTTGTAGCCCTCGACAGGCCAGACGATCCCGAGTTCCGCATCGTCCCAGCGGATACCCGCATCGTGCTCCTGCGAGTAGAAGTCCGAGGTCTTGTAGGCAACCTCCGTATCGGGCTCAAGCGTACAGAAGCCGTGCGCGAACCCGACAGGGATGAACACCTCATCACCGTTCTGGGCGGAAAGCACGAGCGATACGTGCCTGCCGAAGGTCGGCGAGGAGCGCCTCAGGTCGAGCGCGACATCGAACACCGACCCCCGAGCAACGCGCACCAGCTTCGCCTGCGCCCGAGGCGGTGCCTGGAAATGTAGGCCGCGCACCGTTCCTTGCGATGTCGAGTACGAATAGTTGTCCTGCACGAAGTCGACATCGATTCCCGCCTCCGCAAACGCCCGCTTGTTCCAGACCTCCGAAAAGTATCCCCGGCTGTCGAAGTGTCTTTGGGGCCGGACAAGCTTGACCGCTTCGATCTCAAGGCTGGTGATTTCCATCTCGAACCCATGGCCCGCCGTGCCTCGGAGGCCTTCCGGACAACCACGGAACGATCCCCCACACCCGCGATATGCCGGACGGCACTGCGTTGTCGAGAGCGCGCTCTATTAACTGGAGCTTAGGCTTCTGTGTTGAGATCATGCCGGGTCCACATTGAAGGCAGGGGCATGCGGGTCCTCGTCACGGGCGGTGCGGGCTACGTCGGAAGCCATTGCTGCAAGATCCTTGCGGAAATGGGCTTCGAGCCGGTGGTGTTCGACAATCTGTCGACGGGGCGCCGAGCGCTGGTACGCTGGGGGCCTCTCATTGAGGGCGACATGCGCGATGGCGAAGCGCTCCGCGCCGCCATCCGGCAGACGCGACCCATTGCCGTCATGCATTTCGCGGCGCTGTCGCTCGTCGGCGAATCCACTGCCCACCCGGGACGCTACTATGCGGCAAATGTTGGCGGGGCGATAAACCTGCTGCAGGCGATGCGCTCAGCGGAGGTCGACCGTGTGGTGCTCTCCTCCAGCTGCGCCGTCTACGGCCTGCCCGATCGCGTACCGATCGCCGAGGATCAGCCGCTGCGGCCCGTCAGCCCCTACGGTGAGACGAAACGGATCGTAGAGCGGATGATGGAGGATTTCGACCACGCCTACGGCATCCGCTCCATGCGGCTACGCTACTTCAACGCCGCGGGGGCCGACCCCGACGGCGAGACGGGTGAGTGGCACGACCCGGAGACGCACCTGATCCCGCTCGTCTTCGACGCGGCGCTCGGACATTGCCCCGCGGTCTCGATCTACGGCACCGACTATCCGACCGAGGACGGAACCGCGGTCCGCGACTATGTTCATGTCATGGACCTAGCGCTGGCCCACGCCGCCGCTCTGCTTCATCTGCTGCGTGGAGGCGCATCCGATGTCGTCAACCTTGGCGCCGGGCGAGGCACCTCCGTGCGTGAGGTGATCCGGGCCGTGGAGAAGGTGACGGGCCGCCGCGTTCCAGTCTGCGAGGCACCACGCCGGGCCGGCGATCCCGCGCAGCTGATCGCAGACCCGCGGCGCGCCGCCTCGCTACTCTCGTGGCGGGCAAAATCGGACCTGACGGCCATGATCGAAGATGCCTGGCGCTGGCACTCCGCACAAGCCGCGGCGCGAACCGCGCCAAGGATCGGCGCCTGACGTACTCGCCGCGTTCGTCCGGTCGCCGGCACGATCTCGCGGAGCAAAGGCAGTTGCGGCGGTCGTTCAGGGATCTGCGTTGCGCCTCCTGGCCCTTTGGGAATGGTATGCGCGAGGATAGGGCATGGACGAAGCCGACATCCTGATCCTCGGCGGCGGCGCGGCTGGATGCGTGCTGGCGGCACGGCTGAGCGAGGACGCGCGGCTGAAAGTGCGCCTGATCGAGGCCGGCCGCGGCATTCCTCCCGGCGCGCCCCCGCACGACGTGGCCGACCTCTTCCCGCGCGCCTACGCCAATCCCGCCTAT
>CAZARE010000286.1:0-6428 GCA_964487455.1 uncultured Propylenella sp. | reverse complement strand
GTGCTGCCGATCGAGCTGACCGTCGTCACCAGCCCCCAGAACGTTCCAAGAAGTCCGAGGAAGACGAGCAGGCCGGCCAGATAGCGCAGGATTTCGCGGTTCTCGTCGAGCCGCGTCGCGATGGAGTCGAGAATCGACCGCCACGTGGATGTGGACAACATGAAGCTCTCGGCATGGTCGCGAAGCAGGGACGCCATCGGCGCGACCAGCTTGGGGGGCGCCTGCTCGAAGCTTGTTTCCCTGCGGCGGAAGGAATTGACCCAGCGAATTTCCGGGATGAGGCCGACGACATTGCGCATCGCCAGCGCGATGCCCACCACGAGCACGCCGACGATCAGCCCGTTCAGTCCCGGATTGTGCATGAACGCGGTCGCCACTTCCCGGTAAAGGACCAGCGGGACGAACCCGGCGATGATCAGGAAGATGACCATCCTGACCAGGAAGATCCGCGGACTGGAAAGCATATAGGGGTCGAAGTCGCGTGCCATCGATCTCCCCGAACTCGGCGCACTTGGGATTTTGTAGCGCGTTTCGGCCCGCCGATGGAAGCGAAAGGCGCGCTAGGCCCGGATGAGCGCCAGAAGCTGGCTGTGAATGGCCTCGTTGCCCGCGATCACGCCACCGGACTGAAAGATGGCCTCGCCACCCTTCAGGTCGGTGACGTAGCCCCCCGCCTCGCGCACCAGAAGAATGCCGGCCGCCATGTCCCACGGCGAGAGGTCGTGCTCCCAGAAGCCGTCGAACCGCCCCGCCGCAACCCAGGCGAGATCGAGCGACGCAGCCCCGAAGCGCCGCACGCCGGCAACCGCCGGCATGACGGCCGCCAGCTCCTTCAGGTGGGCCGGATGGTCGCCGTGACCCTTGAACGGCAATCCGGTCGCGACGACGGCATCGGCCATGTTCTGGCGGCTCGCCACGCGCAGCCGCCGATCGTTCAGGAAGGCGCCGCTGCCGCGCTCCGCCGTAAAAAGCTCGTCGGCGATCGGATCGTAGACGACGGCGGCCGCGAGGCGCCCCTGCCGTTCCAAGGCGATCGAGATGGCGAACTGCGGAATGCCGTGCAGGAAGTTCGTGGTCCCGTCGAGCGGATCGACGATCCAGCGGTGCTGGCGGTCACGCCCGATCGCCTCGCCGGATTCCTCCATCAGGAAGCTGTAGCCGGGCCGGACGCGCTCGAGCTCCGCGCGGATCGTCTCTTCCGCGCGCTGGTCGGCGGCCGAGACGAAATCAGCCGGCCCCTTGCGCGAGACTTGCAGGTTCTCGACCTCGCCGAAGTCATGCGCCAGCCGGCGCGCCGCCTTGACCGCTGCGGCCACCATGACGTTGAGGATCGCCGAACGAGCCATGGTCTAGGAGGTCTGCGCGCGATGTTGGCGCCCCTTAACCTCCCCCTTGAGGGGGAGGGTGAACGCTTCCCGGCCGACGCTGAGCATGCGCTAATCGGCGCGGCGCACGTAAGCGAACTCGCCGGTGTCCACCACGATCTTCTCACCGGCGGAAACGAACGGCGGCACCATGACCCTGACGCCGTTCTCCAGGAGCGCCGGCTTATAGGACGACGCCGCGGTCTGTCCCTTGATCGTCGGTTCGGTCTCGGTGATCTGAAGCGTCACCTGGTCTGGCAGCGAGATGCCGATCGGCCGCTCGTCGTGCATTTCCAGCGTCACCGTCATGCCGTCCTGCAGGAAGGCGGCGCGCTCGCCTACGAAATCCTGTGCCAGGCTGATCTGCTCGTAGGTGTCGGTATCCATGAAGACGAGCGTGTCGGCTTCCTTGTAGAGGAACTGGAAGTCCTTCGTGTCGATGCGCGCGCGCTCCACCCTCTCGTCGGAGCCGAAACGGTTGTTGAGCTTGCGTCCGTCGATGATGTTCTTCAGCTCGACCTGATTGTAGGCCGGTCCCTTGCCGGGCTTCACCTTGTTGGTTTTCACAGCCACCCAAAGCGAGCCGTCGTGCTCGATGACGTTGCCGGGGCGGATGTCGTTGCCGCTGATCTTCATTGTTGTCCTGGAGGATGCGGGGATCGCCGCGCCATCCAACACAATTCCCGGAGAGTGGCAAGGTTGCGGCCCCCGCTACGTCTTCGGCACGAGCCGGTTCACGTGCCCCATTTTGCGGCCGGGACGCGTCGCACGCTTGCCGTAGAGATGCAGCCGCGCACCCGGCTCCGCCGCAAGCTTGCGCCAGTTCCCGGCGTCGCTGCCGATAAGGTTGGTCATCACAACGTCAGCGTGACGCTCCGTCGGGCCGAGCGGCCAGCCGGCAATGGCGCGGATGTGGTTCTCGAACTGCGAGACGGCGCA
The DNA here is from genome assembly GCA_964487455.1 of uncultured Propylenella sp. Classification (GTDB taxonomy): domain Bacteria; phylum Pseudomonadota; class Alphaproteobacteria; order Rhizobiales; family Afifellaceae; genus DASWJZ01. The sequence continues at coordinate 4,125 of CAZARE010000286.1, read as the reverse complement.
GGCGTCCTCCGTCCAATGGCCTGAATTGTGCACGCGCGGGGCGAGCTCGTTGATTAGGAGCGCCTCCTCATCGCCGCTGACGAAAAGCTCCACCGCGAGGACGCCGACGTAGTCGAGCGACTGCATGAGCCGCGTCGCGATCTCGCGAGCCTTCGCCGCCGTCTCCTGCCGGATGCGCGCCGGCACCGTGGAGGTGGCGAGGATGCCGTCGCGGTGGACATTCTCGGGCGGGTCGTAGACGGCGGCGCGCCCGTCGAGCGCCCGCACCGCGATGACGGAGATCTCTCGCGCGAACGGCACGAACTTTTCCAGGATCGCCGGCGCGCCGCGCATCGTCTCGAGCGCCCCCGCCGCCTCGTCTGCCCAGCGGATCGGCGCCTGGCCTTTACCGTCGTAGCCGAGACGGCGCGTCTTCAGGATCGCGGGGAGTCCGATGGCGCCGAGCGCCCGGTCCAGCGAGGCGCGATCATCGACCGCCGCGAAGGGCGCGGTCGCCACGCCGATTTCCCTCAGGAAGGTCTTCTCGCTGAGCCGGTCCTGTCCGAGCGCCAACGCCCGCGGTCCCGGCCGCACGGGCACCAATTCCGCTAGCCGCTCCGCCGCGGCCACCGGAACGTTCTCGAACTCGTAGGTGACGACGTCGACCGCCCGCGCGAAGTCGGCAAGCGGCTTCGCCTCCTCGTAGCCGGCGACGCTGTGCTCGGCGGCGACGTGGAAGGCGGGGCTCTCGGGGTCCGGGCAATAGACGTGGCAGCGGAGGCCGAGCCGCGCCGCGGCGAGCGCCAGCATGCGGCCGAGCTGGCCGCCGCCCAGGATGCCGATCGTGGAGCCGGGCGGCAGCGCCTCGGCCGGCCTCCCGCTATCCGGCATCGTCGTCCGTCGGCCGCTCCGCCACCGCCGCCGTGCGGGCCTCGCGCCAAGCGGCAAGCTTCGCCGCGACAGCCTCGTCGCTCGTGGCAAGGATCGCCGCGGCCAGCAATCCGGCATTGGCCGCGCCCGCTTTGCCGATGGCGAGGGTGCCGACCGGCACGCCCTCCGGCATCTGCACGATGGAATAGAGGCTGTCCGCACCCTTGAGCGCGCCCGATTCGATCGGCACGCCAAGCACCGGCAAGGTCGTCCAGGCGGCGACCATCCCCGGCAGATGGGCGGCGCCCCCGGCTCCGGCCACGATCACCTTCAGGCCGGCCGCGCGCGCCTCCTTGGCGAAGGCGACGAGCCGATCCGGCGTGCGGTGCGCCGACACGATCCTCGTCTCGTAGGGGACGCCGAGCTCGTCCAGGCATTCGGCGGCGTGCCGCATCGTGGCCCAGTCCGACTGGCTTCCCATAACGATCGCGACCTTGGCGGCGGAATCTTGCCGGTCCATGTGAGCCCACCCCTGTGGAAAATGCGGACAGCGCCGTGGCTCTGCGTCCCTCGCATGCCACATTTGCGCGGCCTGCTCCATGCCGCCAGAAAAACGAAGGGCGCGAGGCGCTTTACGCGATGATGTCGGGCAGAAGCTTGTCCTCCAGCGCCGTAATCCGGTCCCTCAGCAGGAGTTTCCGCTTTTTCAGGCGCTGGATTTGCAGGTAATCGGGCGAGGACTGGCTCTGCAGCGCTTCGATGGCGCTGTCCAGATCGCGGTGTTCCTGCCGCAGATGGGCGAGCTCGCTCCGGACCGCGGAATCGCTGACCTGGACCACCCGATCGTCGTCGTCCATCCTGTCGCCGCCATGGCCTGGTATTTGCGCTGCATCATACCACTAAGGCCGCTGCGGCGAAATGCGCTCTGCGGGTTTACGTAACGGTAGGCAACCGGCGTCGCGGGTTCGACAAGAAACCGCCGTCGTGGCATGCTTTGTGAGTCCCACTGACATGGAGGCGCGAATGTCCGTTGAATCGCATCTTGCGGAGCTCGAACGGCGTCACGAGGCGTTGAAGCGGGAGATTCAAGAGGCGCAAAGCCACCCCGGCTTCGACGAATTGGAAGTCGCCGCTCTCAAGAAACGCAAGCTGCATATCAAGGATGAGATCGCCAAGTTGAGAGCAAACGGAGAAACAAGACACTAGCAGCAGGTCAGTGTGGGGGCGCCCGGCGCATGGTCCCGAAAAGTAGGGAACCGGTTTTCGGGTAGGATCATGCTTCAGAAGAGCGCGCTCTTCTTGCGTTGGGGGGCGGCTTCGGCCGCCCTTCGCATGTCAGCCCCTCTCAAAGGTCCTTCGCCATCGCCCTCAGCTTGTATTTCTGGATCTTGCCCGTGCTCGTTTTGGGAATCTCCGCGAATACGACCGCGCGCGGGCACTTGTAGTGCGCAAGCTGCGCGCGCGTGTGCTGGATCAGCTCCTCGGCGGTGGCGCTCTTGCCCGGCTTCAGCTCCACGAAGGCGAGCGGCGTCTCGCCCCATTTCTCGTCGGGCTTGGCGACCACGCCGACTGCGGCGACAGCGGGGTGCTTGTAGAGCGCGTCCTCAACTTCGATCGAGGAGATGTTCTCGCCGCCGGAGATGATGATGTCCTTGGAGCGGTCCTTCAGCTGGATGTAGCCGTCGGGATGGAGCACGCCGAGATCGCCGGAGTGAAACCAGCCCTGACCGAGCGCCTCCGAGGTCGCCTCCGGGTTCTTGAGATAACCCTTCATGATGATGTTGCCGCGGAAGAACACCTCGCCGAGCGTCTCCCCGTCCGCCGGGACCGGCTTCAGCGTCTCCGGGTCGAAGACCGCGAGCTCCTCGAGCGACGGGTAGCGCACTCCCTGCCGCGCCTTCATTCCCGCCCGCCCGGCTCTGTCGAGCGCGTCCCACTCGCTCTTCCATTCATTCACCACCGCCGGGCCGTAGGTCTCCGTCAGCCCATAGACGTGCGTCACCGCGAAGCCGGCCTCCGCCATGGCGGCGAGCACGGCCTCAGGGGGCGGCGCCGCGGCGGTGATGAACTGCACGGGCTGGGTGAACGCGCGCTTCTCCTCCTCCGATGCGTTGACCAGCGTCGCCATGACGATCGGCGCGCCGCAAAGATGGGTGACGCCATGGTCGGCGATGGCTTCGTAGATCGGCTTCGCCCGCACCCATCTTAGGCACACATGCGTGCCGGCGAGCGCGGAGACCGTCCACGGAAAGCACCAGCCGTTGCAATGGAACATCGGCAGCGTCCACAGATATACGGGATGCCGCCCCATGCCGGCGGAGAGGGCGTTGGCGTAGCACATCAGTCCCGCGCCGCGATGGTGAAACACCACCCCCTTCGGGTTGCCGGTGGTTCCCGAGGTGTAGTTGAGGCTGATCGCATCCCACTCGTCCTCTGGCATGCGCCAGGCGAAGTCGGGATCGCCGTCCTCAAGAAGCGCCTCGTAGTCGAGCGAGCCGATCGACTCGCCCTTCGCCGCCGGCGCATCGGCTGGATGCTCGGGATCGTCGAAGTCAACGACGAGCGGCTGTCCCTTCGCCAGCTTCAGCGCATCCGCCATGACGCCGGAGAACTCGCGGTCGACGATGACGACCTTGGATTCGGAATGGTCGAGCTGGAAGGCGATGATCGCCGCGTCGAGCCGCGTGTTTATCGTGGCGAGCACGGCGCCGAGCATCGGCACGCCGTAATGCGCCTCCAGCATCGGTGGCGTGTTCGCCAGCATGACGGACACGGTGTCGCCGAGGCCGATCCCACGCTTGGAAAGTCCGGAGGCCAGCCGACGGCAACGCTCGTAGAACTGCGCGTAGGTCGTGCGCCGGCCGCCGTGCACGACCGCAAGGTGGTCGGGGAACACGCGCGCCGACCGGTCCAGGAAGACGAGCGGCGTCAGCGGCTGAAAGTTCGCCGGGGTCTTCGGCAGGTCGTCGTTGTAGGCGGAACGCGTCACCGGCACCCTCTCCGTCAGGCCTTAAGGCTCACTCCGGGGCGTCTGGAAGGTTCTGCAGCCGCTCGGCGATGCGCTCGATGCGCTCCGCCGCGTGCAGCAGGCTCTCGGCGAAATTGTGCTCCAGCCCTTCGATGCGCATGGCCGTATCGGCGCGCCCGTCGCGCAGCGTCTTCACCGCTTCCTCGGCAAGCGCCAGGCGCCGCTCCGCGTCGTTCAGCCGGTCGGTCATGAGGATGCCCGCCATCACCATCAGCCGCTGGTCGCCGATCTCGCCGAGCGCGCCCCGG
>CAZARE010000285.1:0-3815 GCA_964487455.1 uncultured Propylenella sp. | reverse complement strand
CACAACCAACTCGGGCGCCATCGTCGGAGGGCTCATCCTCGGGCTCGGCGAGAAGATCGGCGAGATCTATTGGGGTCCCCGCGGCGGAGGAGGCATCGAGAGCTGGCTCGCCTACGTGATCGCCTTGGTGTTCCTGCTGTTCCGGCCGCAGGGATTGTTCGGCGAGCGCATCATCGAGCGCGTCTAGCAGCGAGGTCTGGGAAGTGCTCTACCGCGAAGCAGGACAGTTCAGGACGGGCTACGCAGCGGATCAATCGATGTTCCGCTTGCGCGAGGACAGGATCGCCGTGGCGCTGGTCTTGTTCGCGGCGTTCGTCGTCGTGCCGCTGACCGCCGACACCTTCGTCCTCACATCGATCATGATCCCGTTCCTGATCTTCGCCTGCGCAACGATCGGGCTGAACATCCTGACGGGCTACGCCGGGCAGCTCTCGCTGGGCACCGGAGGCTTCATGGGCGTCGGCGCCTACGCCTGCTACAAGCTCACGACCATCTTCCCGGACGCCAACATCGTCCTGCTGGTGCTTCTCTCCGGCGCGTTCTCCGCCGTCATCGGCATGGTGTTCGGGCTGCCGTCACTGCGGATCAAGGGGCTCTATCTGGCGGTCACCACGCTGGCGGCGCAGTTCTTCCTCGGCTGGTGCTTCATTCGCATCCCCTGGCTTTACAACTACAACCCCTCCGGCGCCATCGAGGTGCCGCAGCGCGAGGCGTTCGGCGTCATCGCGGCCGGCCCCTCCGCATCGCCCCTCACCCGCTACTTCATCGTGCTGGCTATCACCGTCACAATCACGCTGCTGATGAAGAACGTGATTCGCGGCCATATCGGCCGCTCCTGGATGATGATCCGCGACATGGACATCGCCGCGGAGCTGATCGGCATCCGCCCGCTCTACGCCAAGCTCTCGGCCTTCGCCGTCTCCTCCTATATCTGCGGCATCGCCGGGGCCATGATGGTCTTCTTCTGGCTCGGGGCGGCGGAACCGGCGGCGTTCTCCGTCGCCGTCTCGTTCCAGGTGCTCTTCATGGTGATCCTCGGCGGGCTCGGCTCGCTGATGGGCTCCTATATGGGCGCGGCGTTCATCTGGATTCTACCGGTGCTGTTGCGCTTCACGCTGCCGGCGATGGGCATCCGCATCGGCGCGGAGACCGTGCAGCACCTGACCTTCATGATCATCGGCGCGCTCATCATCATCTTCCTCATCATGGAGCCGCACGGCCTCGCCCGTCTCTGGCAGGTCGGCAAGGAGAAGCTCCGGGTTTGGCCGTTCCCCTACGGGTAGGCGGCCGCCGGTGGGGATTTGCGGAACGGCGCAAAGGCGCTACCATCGTGGCACGGGGCCGCGGAACGAATGCGGGCCCAAAGAAAGAGAGTGTGGACGCTCGTCCACAGGGAGGAAGAAGCAATGAAACTGAGGACACTCGCCTTCGGCGGGATGATGGTGGCCGTCGCCGGCATGGCCGCGGAAGCCTACGCGCAGGATTCGCTCTATATTCCGTTGCTGACCTACCGCACCGGGCCGTTTGCCGGCTCCGGCATCCCCGTCGCCAACGGCATGCACGACTACTTCACGATGCTCAACGAACGCGACGGCGGAATCGGCGGCGTCCGGCTCGTGATCGAGGAATGCGAGACCGGTTACGACACGCAGAAGGGCGTCGAGTGCTACGAAGGCACCAAGGGCAAGGGGGCGCTGGTCTACAATCCCTACTCCACCGGCATCACGCTGCAGCTGATCCCCAAGGCGGCGGTCGACAAGATTCCGGTTCTGTCGATGGCCTATGGGCTTTCCGCCTCCGCCATCGGCGACACCTTCCCGTGGGTGTTCAACCCGCCGGCCACGTATTGGGACGGCGCGTCGGCGATCATCAAGGACATCTCCGAGCGCGAAGGCGGTCTCGATGCGCTGAACGGCAAGAAGATCGGCTTCATCTTCCTCGACGCCGGATATGGCCGCGAACCAATCCCGCTGTTTGAGCAGCTTGCCGAGAAATATGGCTACGAGCTGTTCCTCTACCCCGTTCCCGGCGCGGAGATGCAGAACCAATCCTCGCAATGGCTGAACGTTCGCCGCGACAACCCGGACTACATGATCATGTGGGGCTGGGGCGCGATGAACCCGACCGCCGTCAAGGAGGCGACGAAGATCCGCTATCCGATGGACAGGTTCTACGGCATCTGGTGGTCGGGCCAGGACGACGACCCGCGCAGCGCCGGCGAGGCGGCCAAGGGCTACCGCTCGCTCAACTTCCACGGCACGACCGGAACGGACTACCCGGCGCTGCAGGACATCAAGACGCTTGTCATCGACGCCGGGAAGAGCGAGGTCGATCCGGCGAAGTTCGGCGAGAACTTCTACAATCGCGGCGTCTACAATTCCGTACTGGTGGCCGAGGCCATCCACACCGCGCAGCAGATAACCGGCAAGTCCGTGATCGACGCGGAGGACATGCGCGTCGGCCTGGAAGCGCTCAACATCACCGAGGAGCGCATCAAGGAGATCGGGCTTGAGGGCTTCATGCGGCCGGTGCAGGTGACCTGCGACGACCACAACGGCCATCACGAAGTCTATGTGCAGGAGTGGGACGGCCAGACCTGGCAGCAGGTGACCGACTGGTTCCCGCCGATGACCGACGTGGTGCAGCCGCTGCTCAAGCAGGCGGCCGAGGAATACGTCTCCTCGAACGCTCCGTGGCCGGAGCGGTCGGTGCCCTGCGCTTCGAGCTGATCGCTGGGGGCGGAACCGCCGACCGGCGGTTCCGCCTCTCTACGCAGGATTCCCGATGGTCGCCGTCGAGAGAGAGCCGTTGCCGCAACCGGCTCCGCCGATCCTGGCGGTCAACAACATCGAAGTCATCTACGACCATGTGATCCTCGTCCTGAAGGGCGTGTCGCTGAGCGTTCCGGCCGGCGGCATCGTGGCGCTGCTCGGCGCCAACGGCGCCGGCAAGTCCACGACGCTCAAGGCGATCTCCAATCTCATTCGCGCCGAGCGTGGGGAGGTGACGAAGGGCTCGATCGTCTTCGACGGCGAGCGCGTGGAGCGGCTCAGTCCGAATGCGCTGGTGCGCCGCGGCTGCATCCAGGTGATGGAGGGGCGTCGCTGCTTCCCGCATCTGACGGTGGAGGAAAACCTCCTCACCGGCGCCCACACCCAGAAGCAGAGATGGGCGAAGATGCGCGAGGAGCTCGACCTCGTCTACTCCTACTTCCCGCGTCTCAAGGAGCGCCGCAGCGCGCAGTCCGGCTACACGTCGGGCGGCGAGCAGCAGATGACGGCGCTCGGCAGGGCGCTGATGAGCCGCCCCAAGATGATCCTTCTCGACGAGCCGTCCATGGGCCTGGCGCCGCAATTGGTGGAGGAGATTTTCGGGATCGTGAAGCAGCTCAATCAGAACGAAGGCGTCTCCTTCCTGCTCGCCGAGCAGAACACCAACATGGCGCTGCGCTGCGCCAGCTACGGCTACGTTCTGGAAACCGGGCGCATCGTGCTCGATGGCGAGGCAGATGCGCTGCGCCAGAACGAGGACGTCAAGGAATTCTACCTCGGCATCGGCGGCGAGGGCCGCAAGTCGTTCCGCCACGTCAAGCACTACAAGCGGCGGAAGCGCTGGCTGGGCTGACGCGGCGGGCCGCGGAAGGTGAGCCTCATGTCTGAGCATTTCGAGCCGCGCGAGGCGCAGGCGCCACAGCAACGCGAGGCGGATTTCTTCCGCCGCTTCGGGCCGTTTCTGCGCGAGGCGCTACAGAACGCGCCGGGCCTGGCGCGCCACCTCGGCAGCGTCGATCCGGCCGGTGTCGCCTCGCGCGAGGC
>CAZARE010000284.1:0-4320 GCA_964487455.1 uncultured Propylenella sp. | reverse complement strand
CCGCCCTCTCGATGTGAATCTTCGGGAGATCAAGCAGGTCAAGCGCGACTGGCCCGACCGCGCGCTGGTCGTGTCGCTGATGGTGCCGTGCGAGGAGAAGAACTGGGCCGACATGATGAAGCAGGTGGAGGAGACGGGCGCCGACGGCGTGGAGCTGAACTTCGGCTGCCCGCACGGCATGAGCGAGCGCGGCATGGGCTCCGCCGTGGGGCAGGTGCCGGAATACATCGAGATGGTAGCGCGCTGGTGCAAGGCCCACACGCGCATGCCGGTGATCGTCAAGCTGACGCCCAACATCACCGACATCCGCTATCCGGCGCGCGCCGCGGTGAAGGGCGGCGCCGACGCGGTGTCGCTGGTCAACACGCTGAACTCCATCACCAGCGTCGACCTCGACACCTTCTCACCTGAGCCTTCAATCGACGGCAAGGGCTCGCACGGCGGCTATTGCGGCCCGGCCATCAAGCCCATCGCGCTTTCGATGGTGTCGGAGATCGCGCGCGACGCAGAAATGCAAGGCATGCCGATCTCGGGCATCGGCGGCATCACCACCTGGCGCGACGCAGCCGAGTTCATGGCGCTCGGCGCTGCCAACGTGCAGGTCTGCACCGCGGCGATGGTCTACGGCTTCAAGATCGTGAGGGAAATGATCGAGGGGCTCGAGCGCTGGATGGACGAGAAGGGCCATGCGCGCGTGTCCGATGTTGTCGGACGCGCCGTGCCCAACGTCACCGACTGGCAATACCTGAACCTCAACTACGTCACCAAGGCGCGCATCGACCAGGATCTGTGCATCAAGTGCGGCCGCTGCCACATCGCGTGCGAGGACACGTCGCACCAGGCGATCACCCATATTGTCGCCGGCAAGCGCCATTTCGAGGTGATCGACGCCGAATGCGTCGGGTGCAATCTGTGCGTGGAGGTCTGCCCGGTCGAGGACTGCATAACCATGCAGCCGCTCGCCGCCGGCACGATCGACGCCCGCACCGGGCTGCCGGTGGAGCCGGGCTACGCCAACTGGACCACCCATCCGAACAACCCGATGGCGCGGCAGGCGGCGGAGTGACGGACGTTCGGGCACCTACAACCTGAAGCGTGTGTCGGCGATCGTGGCAGCAATTCGGCAAGTATGTACGTCAACGCTGCGTCAAGAGGCGATTTGCTAACGTTGCGCGAACTGTTGCAACCAGGAATACGCGCGCGTGCCGGACTTTCCCCGCAGGTCCGTTCTCCTCGGCCTTGTCCTCATCGGGCTGTCGGCCGGCCTGTTCGTTGGCGCCGCCAAGGTCGCCGGCAGCGCGTTCGTTGACGCCCAGAACAGCCGTCAGCTCGCCGACCTCACGCAGTTGGTCCTGACGCGCGCAGAGCTGGAAGTGGATTTCGCCGTCGTGGCCCTCAGCGAACTGGCGCAAAAGGGGGTGACCGACTGCCGTCCCGCAAGTCTCGCCGCCATGCGGAGGCTCGTTTACGAGAAGGGCACCATCAAGGATATCCGTGTCGTCAACCGCAACGGACGCGCGCTCTGCTCGGCCTTTGCCGAGACGCTTGCGTTCGATGCGCGCTCGCTGGAGGAGAGCGAGGCCTTCGCCTCGCGCAATTCCGCAATCAAGCTGATGCGCCTCGAACAGCCGTCGGCGCTTGCGATGGGCGTGCTCTGGGAGATGGACGAGACATCTCTGCTGGCGGTCGTCAACACGGATGCGCTCATGTTCGCCGTCCTGCCGCAGGCGCTGCGCGATCATGGCGAGGTGGTGCTGGAGCTTGCCGACGGGAATCCGGTTGCGCAGTACCGCTCCCAGAATGCGGACGCCGGGCTCCAGATGGTGGAGTTCAGAGCGGCCTCGGAGCGCTATCCGCTCACCTCATGCATCGGCGTGGCCAAGCCTGTCTTCAGCTCATGGAGCCGCGGGCCAGAGCGCCATTTTCTCGGCGCGGGGGGCATCCTCGGACTTGCCTTCGGCTCGCTGCTGGCCGGAGCAATCGTGCGGCGCAGGGATCCGGTGTCGGAGCTCGAGCGCGCGCTCGCCGCGAACGAGTTCAAGCCGTACCTGCAGCCGATCGTCTCGCTTCATACGGGCGACATCGTGGGCTGCGAGGTCCTGGCTCGCTGGGTCAAGCCCGACGGCTCGATAGAAACCCCGCATCGCTTCATCCGTCAGGCGGAGGAGAGCGGCCTTATTGTCCCCCTCACATACCAGCTGGTGGCGGAAGCTCTCGACCAGATGCGGTCATGGTTGAATCTGAAGCGGCACTTCACGGTGGCGTTCAACATCTATCCGGGTCACCTCATGTCCGACCGCTTCTTCGAAGAGTTCGCGGCGCTCGTCGATACGGCCGAGGTGGCCCGCAGCCAAGTCGTCATAGAGCTGACGGAACGGCAGGAGCTGGCCGACCTAAAGGCCGCGGCGGCACGCATCGCGGAGCTGCGCAGTCTCGGCTTCAAGGTGGCGATCGACGACGCCGGCACCGGCCACAGCGGGCTCTCCTACCTGCAGCGGCTCGGCGTGAACATCGTCAAGATCGACAAGCTGTTCGTCGATTCCATCGAGCTCGATCATTCCGCGCGCGTCATTGTCGACATGCTGGTGCGGGTGGCGGGCGAGCTCGGCATGACGACGGTGGCGGAGGGTGTGGAGCGCCCCCAGCAGGTGGCGGCGCTGAAGGCCTGCGGCGTCGACGAGATCCAGGGTTACCTGATCTCGCCGGCGATTCCGAGCTTCGACTTCCTGCGGCTGCTCTATGCCACGGGCAGATCAGGGGCGGCGCCGAGCGCGCTGCCGTCGTTGAGGATCGCCTAGGGGCCGGTCCGTCCCTTATTGGAACGTGACGGTTGCCACCGCGCGATCGACCTTGTCCTGCGGCCAGAACGTCACCGGCCCGGGCGCTTCGCCCGGCGCGGCGATGTTCGTGCCCTGGCCCGCCTCGTCGAGAATCTGTTCACCCGCCGCGTTCGAAACGCTGACCGCGCCGTCGATCAGGAAGACGCCGAGCGCTTGATCGTCGATCGGCCCGCCCCAGAACTCGGTGCCGCGGATGCCCACCGTCGCCACCGGAGTGGTGACGGAGACGTCGCTGCTGGCGAGCTTCGTGACCTGCCCGGAAACGAAACGGAAGGCGCCGACCACGCCGAGCTTCAGCGTGCCGGTGCCGCCGGCCGGATCGTAGACGAAGGTGTCGAGCGTCATCTCGGCGTTCTCGCCGAGCGTCAGTAGCGTGCCGTCAGCGAAGGTTATCTCCAGCCGCGACGCGCCTCCCGTCGAAACGATTTGCTGCTGATAGACCGACGAGTCGATGCGCAACTCCTCGACGACTCCGTCAAGGATTCCGCTCGCCGCTCCCTGGTGGCGGCTGACATCGCCGATATCCTCCGCGGCCGTTGCCGCGGCGCAGGCAAGGCCAACCCCGAAGGCGAAGGCCAATAACGCGAACGCGCTTCGCATGCTTCGCTCTCCATGGTCGCCGTCATTGTGCCACAGTCTCGTTGCCGCTCCGAACGCGGTCTTGTGCCGCCTATTACCGCAGAACCCTCTACGGGTGAAGCGTCTCCCGGGTTCCGGAAGGCGCGACGGGAAACGGCTGCCCATCAGCCGCATGCCCATGGGAGAACGGTTCGGCCTGCTAATCCGAGAGCGAGTACGCAATACGGATCGCGCAGATATTCGACAAGCCCTACTGACTTCCGCCCGAAGCGCCTTCGTCGGTGTTCGCTATTGCAAGTACCCCCTGTGCATTGGCGAAGCGAGAGAGTTGCTCCGTTACGTGGTTCGTTGCAAGCCAGACGGCCCAGCACATCTCTGACAATTCGTGCCGAGCCAGCTCAATTGCCATCCCCGCCGCAAACCTTTTCTCCTTTACGTGTGGCCGAAGTACTACTTTGGCTTCTGTTTCAAACCTCACTCCGCCCTGCTCAAGCGCCGGCGCATCGAGCAGCGTTTCTCTGCCGTTTGGCTCCACTGCAAACGTGGCCATGTACCGCCAGCGCAACGCAAAGTGATTGTCGTTGGCATTTATGTCCATCGGAGCTGTGACCACGCCTAAGCGATGCGAAAGGCAATTCCGTGCCATTCGAAATGTCTCGAACATGTCCGCATATGCAGCGTCCAACCCAAGCAAGGCTGCAAGCTCATCGAACTGTTGGCGGACGCTCCTTCGTTCAAACTTTTCTCGTCGCTCCAGCAGTTCACCGATGGCAAGCGTGCCGGCAGCAATCAACTGTTGCCGCACATAACACTCCGTCAAAAAGAGCGAGTACCTATCAATCAATTCACGTAGGCCACTTGCTATAATCCAAACCTGAAACTCCTTGATGAAATGCCTTTG
>CAZARE010000283.1:0-5068 GCA_964487455.1 uncultured Propylenella sp. | reverse complement strand
GCGTTTCTACAAGAATTGGAGGAACGGATGATCAAGACATTAGCCGCAGGCGTGCTCTTATTGGCTGCCGTGACCTTCGCTCCGTTCGCCCCTCCCGCTGTGGCCGCAGAGCCCGTCATCGCCAGCGGTGCTGAAATCAACATCGCCGCGGACCGGATTGGAAGGGCATTTGCCTCGCTGTCCGAAGCTGCAGTCGACCCGGCGATCGCCGCTGATGCGCGTGCGCCAAAAGGCGACTTTGCGCCGGCTTGCGCGAACGCGGTTTGGCCGAACATCGAGGCAGCTTGCCTCGTCGCCGCCGATGGTAGTCCGGCGCCTGTGGTCCGCACCATCACCATCGGATATCAGGCTGGGGAGAACACAACCGTTCTCGTTCGCATCGGCCGCTAACGGTTTTTGGCGGATCACCAAGTCTTTTCGAGTTGCACGGAATTCACGATCGCATCGCGTCATTTCGCGGCGACGCAACAATTCAGTTGGCATCGGAGCGATGCGGACATTCGGCGAGCCGCGCCGGCAGAACTGGATTTTATGAGTACGCGCGACGAATTCTGCCAGACGAGCGCTAGCTAGTTAAACCCCATGATCGGCTGGAAGCATTAGATACAATCCTATCTCGCGTGATCTTTGCCGTAGCCAAGAGAAATCCGTCGCAAGATAATCACAATCTCGGCTTTCATTTGCTTTTTTTGGAATAAGGGCGCAAAGTATTTTTCATCGGACATCCTATTGGCTTCAGAACCGAGCGCAGGCCCGTATCGATCCCGATAATCACCGATTAAAGGGAGAACAATCATGACATTCGATCAACGCGCCACGGCGGCCAAGCCGTACGTCGTCGGCTTCGTCGTCGGCGTCATCGCCGCGCCGATTATCGCCTTCAGCGCCGGCTGGGTTTCCACCAGCGGCGCGCGGACCGAGGCCGTGGAGAACGCCCGGGTGGAGACGCTGGCGGGCATCTGCTCGTCCAATGCGATGCGCATCGCCGCGGCGCAGAGCACCGACCTCACCATGCTGAAGGGCTACCAGAACCGCGAAAAGCGCGACGAGCTGGTGGCCTCCGCGCTGGCCGATGTCCAGGTGCCGGAAGAGCTGACGAGGAAGGTCTCCAACGTTTGCAATCGCACGCTGGCGTAGGGCGCAAGCCCTCGCTCGCCGGAGCCGGTCCGGCAGCTCCGTTATGCGAGAGGGTTGGCCGTCGCGCTTTGCGGCGCGGCGCTGCGGGCCGTCTCGCACGCCCCCTCTCCCGACCCCCGCGCTGACGCGCGGGGCCACCCTCTCCCGCCAGGGGCGAGGGGTGGGCGTTCTATCTAAGCCGCCGCGTCTTCGCGGGTGAACGCGCCCGTCTCCGGGTCGAAGGCGCCGGTATAGTCGAGCTCCGCCGGGCCGGTCATCCAGACGTGGTCGCGGGCGTCCCACTCGATCAGAAGATCGCCGCCCGGCAGCGTGACCGTGGCGCTCCGCCCGGTGCGGTTCGTGCGCGCCGCGCACACGAGCGCCGCGCAGGCGGCGGTGCCGCAGGAACGCGTGAGGCCGACGCCGCGCTCCCAGGTGCGGAGCGTGATCCTGTCCGGCGCGGCGACCTGCGCGATGCTGATGTTGGCGCGCTCGGGGAAAATCGGGTGGTGCTCCAGGAGCGGGCCGAAGCGCGCGAGATCATGCGCGTTCACATCGTCGACCCAGAAGATTGCGTGCGGATTGCCGATATTGGCGACCGACGGCGAGTGCAGGACCGGCGCCTCGATCGGGCCGATCTGCAGCTCGATGGCGCGCGTATCGTGGAACTCTTCCGCGAGCGGGATGTCGGCCCAGCCGAACTTCGGCACGCCCATGTCGACGGCGATGAGATTCACGCTGTCGTCATGCCGGGACGCGTCTCGCGCATCCATTCCGCCCTCATCCTGAGGTGCTTTTTCACCCCCGTGGTCCGAGGCTCGCTGCGCTCGCACCTCACCATGAGGGGGGTGAAAAAGCCTCGAAGGGGCGGAATGGATTGCCGGGTCAAGCCCGGCAATGACGACATCAGATCTTTGCGCTTTCGCGGCTGAGGCTGGGTGCCTGGCGGCCGGCGCGGCCTCGCCTACGGGCTCTCCCGCGGGGCGGACGAAGAGTAGCCCGGCGCTCGTCTCAATCGCCGCCTCGGCGCGGCCGGTCTCCTCCATCAATAGCCGCCCGACGCAGCGTGTGCCGTTGCCGCACGCCTGCACCTCGCCGCCGTCGGCGTTGTCGATGCGCATGAAGGCGTCGGCCGGCGCGCGCGCCCGCTCGATGGTGATGAACTGGTCGAAGCCGACGCCTGATTGGCGGTCGGCGAGCTTGCGGATCACGTCGGGGGAGGGGCGCACGCGCGTTGCCCGCGCGTCAACGACCAGGAAGTCGTTGCCGAGGCCGTTCATCTTGCGAAACGGGATCATGGGCATGAGCGGGCGGCTCCAACGCGCGAGCTATATGGCGGAAATCGGGGGGGAGTTAAAGGCTGGGTGGGAGACGGGCTCGGCGCGACCGAGTTTGCGCGCGCCCTCCCCCCTGGTGGGGGAGGGTGCCCCTTTCGCTTGCGAAAGGGGCGGGAGAGGGGGGAGATGCCGAGCGCAGCACGCGGCCCCCGCTCCCGACCTTCGGCTGACGCCGAAGGCCACCCTCTCCCGCGAGGGGAGAGGGCTGGCGCCCTACAAGTCTCCCTCGCTACCGGATTCGATAACGCCCGCTTCGCCCCAGCTCGAGCGCGCCTTCATGCGGCGGTAATAGTCCGCGACGTTGCGGTTCTCGCCGCCCGACCACCACGGCTCGAACCCATGCAGGCGGAAGCGGGCGAGCGCGGCCGAGGCGAAGGCGTCGGCGAGGGTGTAGCCCGCGGTGGCGGCGAAAGGCCTGTCGGCAAGCGCCGCGTCGAGCCGGTCGACCACGGCACGCGCCGCGCCGATGTGCCTCTCCACTTCCGCCGGATCGGCGAGGATCTCTTGCAGGCGCTCATTGCCGGCGATGCGGCGGTCGAGCGTCTCGGCGCGCTCCGGGTGCTTGTCGCGCTCCGTGCGCAGGAACGCGCCGCGCTCGGCGATGTGGCGCTCGCCATCCTCGCGCCGACAATAGAGCAGCACGCCGTAATGCAGGCCCATGACGTCGCGCATGATGGCGTCCATCGCTTCGCGGAGTGCAGGATCGGCCGGCGTCAGCGGCGGGCCGTCGAAATCCGCGTCGACGCGGGCGACGATATTGAAGGTGTCGCAGACGATCTCGTCGCCGAGCCTCAGCGTCGGGACCACGGCCTTCGGGTTCAGCGCCGTGTACCACGGCGCGAACTGCTCGGCTTTCTCCATGATGTCGACGAGCCGCGTCTCGTAGGCGACGCCCTTCTCCGCCAAGACTAGCCGCGCCATCTGGCAGCAAATGGAGCCGGGATAGTCGTAGAGAAGCGGCTTTTGCGCGGGCATCGGGCGAGGCTAGTGTGGCGGATTTGAAATTCGTTTCACTCCTGGATCGAGGTCCTCATTATGAATTCAAATCCGAAAACCACACTAGAATCATTAACTTGCTAGTGTCCTGATCGAATCCGAAATCCGTGCGACGCGCCCCCGAAGAATGAAGCGGATTTCGGATTCGGGACACTAGCGCGGATCGGCGCGTCGAGGCGACTCCGGAAGAGGGGAGGCGGTCTTCCGCGGGGAATAATTCCGCCGCCCGAGCGTTATGAGGATTGGGAGGCGCGGTCCCGCCCTCCCGATGTGCGCCGAGACCGGGAGGGCGTCATGCTGGCCACAGGCAATGGGACTTCCGGCCATGCGGGGCCGTTTGCGCCCTTCCTCAAGCAGCCCGTCCGCTTCGACATCCTCTCAAGGCGGGTGCCGCCGCTCGACGCGCGTGGCACGGCGACGGAGCGCGAGGCGATCGAGGAGATCGTGCGGCTGCTCGGCGATCTCAACGCTTATGTCGGGGACTTCCGCGCCGGCTTGAAGCTGCTTGACCACGCCGAGGCGAACGAGACGTTCGCCGCGAGCTGGGGGCCGATCGCCTGCCGCGACGCCAGCGTTTCGCTGACGAGTTTCCGCGAGGCGCTGAAGCGCATGGTGGAGGCGCTGAGGCGGTGCCCGTCGCTGAAGCGGGCCGCGCAGGCGATCCGGCCGGTGGAGAAGCGCTTCGTTACGGCGTTTCCCGCCGCGCGCGCGCGGAACGGCCGCGGCGTTGGGAGCAGCGCCAGGAACGCGCCGCCGCAACATCGCAACGGAATGTGCGACGCGACGATCCGCGCCGCGATCTCGCGCGAAGGGCGCCGGGTCCTGCATGCAACGAAGGGCCGCGAGATGCGCTTCGAGCTCTCCGAGCAGTCGCTGTGGCGGCTGGTGGCGTTCCGCAACGAGGTCTTCGGCGCCTTCGAAGAGGTGCCGGACTGAGGGCGCTCACGCCGGGAGCGGGAGGGGCCCGGAATGACCGCAACGCGGCGGGAACGCCATCCACTGCGCCGCCTGCTAGGGCGCGCGGCGCTGGGTTCGCGCGATCGTCGCGGCGACCGGCGGGGCGGCGCGGAGCGTCTGTAGCACCACGCAATAGCGCTCCGTCAGCTTCAGGAGCTGGTCGAGCTTCGTCTGGTCGGCGTCGCTGTCGAGGTCGAAGGTAAGGCGGATGTCGCGGAAGCCGACCGGCGCCCCGCGGTCGACGCCGAGCGTGCCGCGGAAGTCGAGGTCGCCCTCGGCGCGCACCTGCGCGGACTTGAGCTCCACGCCGATGGCGGTGGCGACCGCCTTCAGCGTCACGCCGGCGCAGGCGACGAGCGCTTCGAGCAGCATGTCGCCGGAGCATGCCTCCACCCCCGAGCCGCCGGTCGCCGGATGCAGGCCGGCGGTGACGAGCGCGCGCCCCGTCTCCACCTTGCAGGCGATACTGGCGTCGTCGATGGAGCCCTCCGCCTTCAGCGTGATGACGGCCGCGTCCGGCGTCTCGCGGTACTTCTGCTTGAGCGGTGCTTGTGTAGCGCGCAGGGTTTCGGCGTCCATTATGGATCTCCGGTCAGTGCGGTTAGCGGCTCATCCAGGCCAGCCGCGCATCGTAGAGCGACGTCGGCCACTGCGCATCCGGC
>CAZARE010000282.1:0-3255 GCA_964487455.1 uncultured Propylenella sp. | reverse complement strand
GAGCCGCTTGTGCCCGACGCCGGCGGGGATGACGACCACGTCGCCGGCCCTGAACGTGACCCTCGCGCCGCTGTCGCCGCCGAAGCCGATCTCGGCCTCGCCCGCCACGCAACCGAGCACCTCGTGGCCGGTGACGTGGTAGTGCCAGTAGTCGAACACGCCGTCGACCCAGTTGCCGCCCCAGGCATTCTCCCGGAAGAGCGCCTGGCAGGCAGCGGGGTTCTGCAGCTCCGGCGACAGCGCGCCGCGACAGAGGATGAGCGGCAGGGTGCTGTTGGGGATGTCGCCATCCGGCGCGAAGGTGTGGGTCTCGATTTCCGGGTCCATGACCGCCTCCGGGCGCGGTGGGGCGCGCCGTCCTATATGGTGCATGTATGATGTGAACGTGGCGGCGACGAAGCGGCTCCGCCACCTCGCATCGCAGGCCGTGTTGCCCTATTGTTCCGGATGCCTCTCGAATCGCAGCGTAAAATGACCGAGCCCGCCCGCCGACCCGAGCCAGCCGAGCCCCCTCTCCCGCGCCCCGGCGGAATCGCCGCGCGGGCGCTGGCGGCGTCGAGCGGGCCGAGGCCGTGGCTCGAGGGCCTCAACCCGGAGCAGCGGCAGGCGATCGAGCACACGGAGGGGCCGCTCCTGGTGCTCGCCGGCGCCGGCACGGGCAAGACGCGGGTGCTGACGTCGCGGATCGCGCACATCCTCGCCTCGGGGCTCGCCTGGCCGTCGCAGATCCTCGCCGTCACCTTCACCAACAAGGCGGCGCGCGAGATGAAGAACCGCGTCGGCGCGCTGATCGGCGAAGGCCGCGCGGAGGGGATGCCGTGGCTCGGCACGTTCCACTCCATCGGCGTGAAAATCCTGCGCCGCCACGCGGAGTGCGTCGATCTCCGCGCCGACTTCACCATCCTCGACACGGACGACCAGATACGGCTGCTGAAGCAGATCGTCACCGCCAACAACATCGATGAGAAGCGCTGGCCGGCGCGCCAGCTTGCCTGGGCGATCGACGGCTGGAAGAATCGCGGGCTCTCGCCCGACAAGATTCCGGACGGCGAGGCTTATTCGTACGCCAACGGCAAGGGCCGCGAGCTCTACGCCGAATATCAGCAGCGGCTGAAGGTGCTGAACGCCGCCGATTTCGGCGACCTCCTCACCGAGTGCCTGCGCATATTCCGCGAGCGGCCGGACGTGCTGGCCGACTTCCAGCGCCGCTTCCGCTATATGCTGGTCGACGAGTATCAGGACACCAACGTCGCGCAATATCTGTGGCTGCGGCTCCTGGCGCAGGAGAACCCGCGGCCGAACCTCTGCTGCGTCGGCGACGACGACCAGTCGATCTACGGCTGGCGCGGCGCGGAGGTGGACAACATCCTGCGCTTCGAGCGCGATTTCCCTGGCGCCGTCGTGATCCGGCTGGAGCGCAACTACCGCTCCACCGGCCACATCCTCGCTGCCGCCTCCGGGCTCATCGCCCACAACGACGGACGGCTCGGCAAGACGCTCTTCACCGACACGGCGGAGATGGGCGAGAAAGTCTATGTGACCTCGGGGTGGGATTCGTCGGAGGAAGCGCGCGCCATCGGCGACGACATCGAGCAGCTTCAGCGGCAGGGGCACGCGCTGAACGACATGGCGATCCTGGTGCGCGCCTCCTATCAGATGCGCGAGTTCGAGGATCGCTTCGTCACGCTCGGGCTGAACTACCGCGTCATCGGCGGCCCCCGCTTCTACGAGCGCATGGAGATCCGCGACGCGCTCGCCTATCTCCGCGCCACGGTGAACCCGGCCGACGGCCTTGCCTTCGAGCGCATCGTCAACACGCCGAAGCGCGGCCTCGGCGCGACGACCGTCCAGCTCATCCACGGCCATGCCCGCGCCCGCAACGTGCCGCTGATGACGGCGGCGCGCGAGCTGGTCCTCACCGAGGAGATGAAGGCCAAGCCGCGGCAGGCGCTCTCCGGTCTTCTGAAGAGCTTCGATCGCTGGTCGGGGATGGTGGAAACGATGCGCCACATCGACCTTGCCGAGACCATCCTGGAGGAGTCGGGCTACACCGAGATGTGGCAGATGGACCGCTCGGCGGAAGCGCCGGGGCGGCTGGAGAATCTCAAGGAGCTCGTCAACAACGTGGGCGAATACGAGTCGCTCGCCGGGTTCCTCGAGCACGTCTCGCTGGTCATGGACGCGGAGAGCGACGCGGCCGCCGACGCGGTCTCCATTATGACGCTCCACTCCGCAAAGGGGCTGGAGTTCGACACCGTCTATCTGCCCGGCTGGGAGGAGGGCTTGTTCCCCTCGCAGCGCACGGTCGACGAGAGCGGCAAAGCCGGGCTGGAGGAGGAGCGCCGCCTCGCCTATGTCGGGCTGACGCGGGCGCGCAAGCGCGCCAAGGTGTGGTTCGTCGCCAACCGCCGCACGCGCGGCCTATGGCAGTCGACCGTGCCGTCGCGCTTCGTCGACGATCTGCCCGAGGATCACGTCGAGGTGTCGGAGCCGGCGAGCTATGGCGGCTACGGCGTAGGCGGCATGGGTGGCTACGGCGTCTCGCGCTTCGACACGATGGAGCCGTTCAACTCCGCCTATCGCACGCCGGGCTGGCAGCGCGCCCAGGCGCAGCGCGGCAAGCGCGATCCCCGCAGCCGCGTCGAGCGCGAGCCGCTGACCATCGAGGGTGAGCTGGTGGCGAGAAGCGTCATCGGCGGCGATCCGAAATTCTCCGAGGGCGACCGCGTGTTCCACCAGAAGTTCGGCCCGGGCACGGTGGCGGCGGTCGACGGCAACAAGCTCACCGTCGATTTCGACAAGGCCGGACAGAAGCGCGTGGTGGATTCGTTCGTCGAGGCTGCGTGAGCGGCCACCCGGCCATCAAGGCCGGTGTTGCCTATTTCGCCACGGTCTTTCTCGCAGGCTTCGTGCTTGGAACCGTCCGTGTCCTTTTTCTCATGCCACGGATGAGCGAGGTTGCGGCGGTCCTCATTGAGCTGCCGATCATGCTTGCCTTGTCCTGGGTGATCTCGCGATGGTGGATCGCGCGTCTCGGCGTGCCCGCGATCATGGCGGCGCGCCTAACGATGGGCGGGCTGGCCTTTGCGCTGCTGATGATCGCTGAGCTCGGCGTCTCGGTTCTTCTACTCGATCGGTCGCTGAGCGAGCACCTGAATCACTACACAGAGATGTCAGCGCTTCTGGGGCTGGCAGGGCAAATTGGGTTTGCGGCTATTCCGGCCCTCCAACTCGCCGCGGAGCGTTGAGTGTCGC
>CAZARE010000281.1:0-4580 GCA_964487455.1 uncultured Propylenella sp. | reverse complement strand
TCGTCGCCATCAAGGAGTCAAGCCGCCGGCCTGAAGTCGTCGCCGGGTTGATCAAGCGGGATCTGCCCAGCGCGGTTTTCCAAGGCTGGGAAGACTTGCTGCTGCAGGCGCCCGGCCCGGATGGCAGTGCCGTGGCCCTGGCCAACCTGGAAGCCGGACTCTGCGAGGCGATCCGCCGCTCACCCTCGATGGAGACCCAGCAGGCGATCAACGTCTTGTGCGAGCGGTATCACCTGTTCGACGAGGCCTGGTACGTGTCGTTGAAGAACGAACTGTGGCGACGTGGAATCCTGCGCACCAACTTGGCCGCTTGACGGGAAGCACCAAAATCCGGACGGCTTTTCTTTTCTCCACAGCCGGCGTTGCCGGGCCGCTTTAAGCGGCTGATTTTACTTTGTTTTCGTCTTTTCCAAGATTCCGTCGGGGGAGGTAGCGCGCGATCCGCCGTGGGCCGCCACCGCCGATATGGGTATGCGCCTCGCCTTGTTGCGCACGCCTTCCTTCACGGGCAGGACAAGCGCTTTGTCGCGCTCGGCGATCCGCAACACCTCGCCCAGCCGGGCCAGTTCCTTGGGCGAGAGAAACCGCCTGCACTTCGTCTCGGCGAAGTTCTTGACGTGACGGCAGGGGTTCAAGGCATCAGGCCGCCAGCCCCATATCTCGGCGAGGCTCGAAGCCTCCTTGTTCGGGCGGGCATGCTCGGAACAATAGCGATCAAAAAGGGCGGCCATGGTCGGGGCTTCGCGATCGTCTTGCCGTTTGCCGCTCGGGTCACCCTGGCGACTCCGCATCGCCGGTGTCGCCCTTGGCTCGCGAGTCTCCGGTGTGGCATTTATGTTACGGTCCCTGACCTACCTTTGGTCAACGTGGAGAACACCCACCTCTCCTTGTGTACCGCATCAGAAAAAGCTCGTAACATGTTGTCGTATCTTCCTCTGTTTGCCTTGTGACGGGCACGGTGCACTTCTGACCAATGGGACGGGAGTAGAGTGAATGACTCAGGAATGGACTCCGGAACGAACTGCGGCGCTGATTACGCTGTGGAACGAGGACGTCTGCGCAAGCGAAATCGGTCGCCGTCTGGCGGTTACGAAAAATGCCGTCATTGGCAAAGCGTTCCGTCTCCAACTGCGCAAGCGCCGGCTGCCGCCAGCGGCTCCTCCGCAGGAGGAAACTGTCATCCGGCTGGAACGGCTGAGCACCGGAATGTGCAGTTGGCCGCTTGGCGAGTCCGAACGCGCCGGTTTTCACTTCTGCGCCGCCCCGACCGTTCCGGGAAAACCCTATTGCCCGACCCACTGCCGTTTGGCCTATGTGCCGGCAACCAGAAACCGCAGGGTGCCTGCGGCGGTTTGACGCGGCTGACGCGAAGTCGGGTGAATGTCTACAGCGGCATTCTAGTGCCGTCCCGCGCCGCCACGCAACTTTCGGATAGTCGTGGATTTGTTAATCGGCAGCGATGCTCATGACAACCAGAGCTATTCTGCCGACCAGGAATCCCGGCGCGGGTTTTTGGGCTGCCAGCCAACGCAACGGCTATGAAGCTGAGCCAGTTTGGGCGGCCGCGAGCGGAGCCTTGGCAAGCATCTTCGGATTGAGCCCAACCGCGGTTCGAGACTTCCTTGACGGTGAGGCGGGCCGCCTTCTTGCCGACGACATCGGCTTCATCGCGGGTGGCCCGATGAACGCCGAAGCGATCGAGGCCCTCATCACGGCGCGGTTGGGCCATCTCGGCTGGCAACGGTTCTACAATAAGGCGATCGCGCGAGCGCGGGGGGCGGACTAGCCGCTCCCAGCATGTCGGCACGGCGGTCAACGGAACCAATGGTCTGTCACCGTTTTAAACCGCCGCCATGCGAAGGGCTTCCGCACCTAACTCTATTGATCAGCCGTCGCAGTGACAAAAAGAGTGTGAACGCTTTTTAATGTATCCGATGACTGCGCAATGGGATCACGGGCCCACTCCACCCAGCGGCTGAGCCCCAAGGAGGGATGATGAGGACCGAGCTACCTGAAGAGTCGGTGCTGCTTCGCATCTTCATCAGCGAACTCGATCAGTATCAAGGCGGTCCGCTGCACGAGGCGCTGGTCGTGAAGGCGCGTGAGTTCGGCCTTGCCGGTGCTACCGTGTTGCGGGGAGCGCTCGGCTACGGCCACACCAGCCGCATCCACACCTCGAAGATTCTGCGCCTTGCCGATGATCTGCCGCTCGTTGTCGAGATTGTTGAAACGCAGCAGAAGATCGACGCCTTTCTGCCGACACTGGATGAAATGCTGGAGAGCGGTCTGGTGACCATCGAGAAGGCGCGGGTGCTCCGCTACGGCCCCGACTTGAAAAAATAAGTGATCAGGGTCGACCGGATCGCTGCAGTCGTCTCCGCGCCCGATCACGGAGGTCCTTCGCGGCGGTTTGAAGATCATCGGGAGAACTGCCGTGCCAAAGGATAAACTGGAAAAGTAACGCGCACAAATGCTGCCATGCGTCCTCGGGAGGCACGGAGGCGAGGCTGGCGGCGCAATGGCTGTATGCCGCAAAGCCCAACTGCTGCGGGAAATCGGCGCCCGCAATGCTCTATGTTAGATTCCATTGCCTGTTTTCAAGTACTTTGGGTTCCATGATGGCGAGAATCAGGTGAGGGCCGGGACCGACTTGGCTTCGGGGCGGCGTTAGCTTATGTGACGGGCGGGTGCGACGTGGGGGACGGCCGGTGGTAGGATACGGGATGGCAGCAATACGTCTGCGCCCGCCCGCAGTCCCGAACTGGCGAGCGGCTTTGGATGAGCGTTAAGTGACAACTGCGGCGTGAAGGCATGAAGACTGATCTGAGCACTTCTTTGAGCACCCCTCATGATTACCTTGCGGTTGTCAAGCGGCGGCGGTGGTATTTGCTGGTGCCCGCGGTCGTCCTGGCGATTGCGAGCGTGCTGGTGGCGTTTCTGCTGCCTTCGGTTTATCGCTCTTCCGGGAAGATCCTGATCGAGCAGTCCGACATCCCGCCCGAGTTGGTGGCGTCGACGGTGACCAGCTATGCGGCGGAGCGCCTTCAGGTGATCGAGCAACGGGTGACGACGTCGGATACGCTGATCGGCATCATCAACAAGTACAATCTGTATCCGAACGAGCGCCAGTATCAGCCGATGAGCGCGCTGGTTCAGAAGATGCGGGGGGCGTCGGGTTTGCACCTGATCAGCGCCACCGGCTCGAATCGCCCGGGAGGCACCAACCAGACGATCGCGTTCAGCGTCTTTTTCGACTACGACAATCCCCATGTTGCGCAGCGTGTGGCCAACGAACTAGTCTCGCTTTATCTCAGCGAGAACATCCGCGGCCGTCAGGACAAAGCCGCCGAGACGACGGCCTTTCTCACCGCCGAGGCGCGGCGGCTGGACCGGCGGATCACGGAGACCGAGGACCAGTTCGCCGCCTTGAAGCAGCGCTACGCCGGCAGCCTTCCCGGTCAGATGAACAGTAATCAGCAGATGATTGCGCGGACCGAGGCCGACATTCGCGCTCTTGATCAGCGCGCGGAAACGATCAAGCAGGGGTTGGTTTTCTCGCAGGCGCAGTTGGCCCAGATCGACCCGTACCAGGCCGGCTTCGAGAGCGGCCTCAGCTTGTCGGACCGGCTTCGCGATCTGCGTGCGGAACTGGTGATGCTCTCGGCGCGCTACAAGCCGGGCCACCCCACCCTCGTGCAGTTGCAAGAAGAGGCCGCGGCGCTCGAGAGGGCGCTTGGCGGGGGCACCGATGCGGCGGGACTGCGGGGGCAGCGGGAGAGGATTCAGGTGGAGCTGGCGCTTGCCAAGCAAAGACACACCGAGGCGCATCCCGATGTGATCCGGCTGCAGAGCAGTCTGGACGCGCTGGATGAGGAGATCGCGCAGGCGCAGCGCCAGGACGTGGCGGTGCGCGAGGACATGCCTCCCGACAATCTGGCGTACATTCAGCTCGCCAGTCAGGTGGAGGGCGCGAAAGCCGAGTTGGAGACCATCGCCGCGGAACGCGAGCGGCTGAAGGAGTCGCTGGCGCAACTGGAGAGGCGGATCGAGCAGGGTCCGGAGGTTGAGCGCGAGTACCAGCGTCTGGCGCGCAACTACGAGAATGCGGTGAGTGAGCGTCGGGAGATTTCGCAAAAACTGCTGACGGCGCAGCTGGGAGAGACGCTGGAGACCGAACGCAAGGGCGAGAGGTTCACCCTGATCGAGCCGCCGAGCGTGCCGAGTGAACCGATCAAGCCGCGGCGGGGGTTGATCCTGACGTTGGGCCTGCTGCTTTCGCTTGGCGCCGGGGTTGCGGTGGTGGTGCTGGTTGAGCTGATGGACACGGCGGTGCATGGGCCCAAGCAGCTGGCGGGCATCACGGGATTTGCGCCGCTTGCAACTATCCCGTATATTCAGACCCGTTCGGAGATCCATCGCAGGTGGCAAAGGCGCATCGGCCTCGCCGTTGGTTCTGTTGGCATCGTGGCTGGACTGGTTGTTTCGGTTCATCTCTACGTTTCTCCCCTTGACGTGCTGTGGGTCCGTCTGGAGCGGGGCGTGGAGAGGACGGTCATGCCGCTCACCGGCAACTAGTGCGC
>CAZARE010000280.1:0-3044 GCA_964487455.1 uncultured Propylenella sp. | reverse complement strand
GTCACCCCTTCATCGGTCGTGAATGCGACGTGATCGTGGGGCTCCCGCGGCGGCGGCGAAGCGCTGAAGATCCGGAACCGGCCGGACATGCCGAGGTGGGCCATCAGAACGAGACCCCCGCTCAGGAAGACCAGCAGGTGTTTCGCCCGTCGCTCCACCGCCTCCACCCCATGGCCCTCGATCGCGGCCGCGAAACCCGGCGGCAGCGGGAAGCGCAGATCGAGCCGCGCCTGATCGACGCGGACGATCCGGCGGCCGATGAGGACGGGGGCAAGGCCGCGGCGAACGGTTTCGACTTCCGGCAACTCGGGCATGGCGGCCACGCTAGCGTGCGGGACGGGCTTGCGTTATGGTCTCGCGCATGTCGGATAAGCATTCAAGAACAATCGCCGGAGACGCCGGCACCAACGGCGGCGCCAGCAGTGGCGCCAACGGCAACGGTGCCGGCCAGAATGGCGGCGATGATCGGGGCAACGTGCCGGTTCACGAGCAGGGGACCCCCGCCCGCCCGACGACCCACTTCGGCTACCGCTCGGTCGCCGAGGACGAGAAGGCGCCCCTGGTCAAGGACGTCTTTTCCAGCGTCGCCGAACGTTACGATCTGATGAACGACCTGATGAGCATGGGCATCCACCGGCTGTGGAAGGCGGCCATGCTGGACTGGCTGCACCCGACGCCGACGATGCGCCTGCTGGACGTCGGCGGCGGCACCGGAGACATCGCCTTGCGGTTTTGCGAGCGCGGCGGCGGATCGGTCGTCGTGGTCGACATCAACGAGGAGATGCTCTCGGTCGGTCGCGACCGGGCGATCGACGCGGGGCGGAGCCAGAAGATCGCGTGGCTGTGCGGGGACGCCGAGGACCTGCCGATCGCGGACTCTTCCGTTGACGCCTATACAACCGCATTTTGTCTGCGCAACGTGACGCGGATCGAGAAGGCTTTGCGCGAGGCGCGCCGCGTGCTCAAGCCCGGTGGCCGGTTTCTGTGCCTGGAGTTCAGCCGGGTCGACGTTCCGGCCTTCAGCCGGATGTACGACCAGTATTCCTTCCGGATCCTGCCGATGCTGGGTCAGATCGTCGCCGGCAACGCGGACGCCTATCGCTATCTGGTGGAAAGCATCCGCCGGTTTCCGCCGCAGGACGACCTTGCCCGGATGATCGCCGCGGCCGGGCTCGACGTCGTGCGCTACCGCAACCTGTCCGGCGGCATCGCGGCCCTGCACTCGGCTTGGCGGACATGACCCTGATCGGCGGCGGCAGCGCGCGATGATCCGCGATATCCGCAATATCGTCCGCCTGCTGCTGATCGCGCGCACGCTTGCGCGCCACGACGCGCTGTTCCCGCTCGAAAACCTGGGCGTTGCCCAGCCGGTGGTCGCATTGGCCAAGCTGGTGTCCCGCCGGCGTCAGTCCGGGCGTCCGGGTCAGCGGCTGGCTCGGGCGTTGCAGGAGGCCGGCCCCTCCTTCATCAAGCTGGGGCAGGCGCTCTCCACGCGTCCGGACCTGCTCGGCGAGGAGGTTGCGGCGGACCTCTCCGCGCTGCAGGATCGGGTCGAGCCGTTTGCCGGCAGCGAGGCGCGAGCGACGATCGAGCGTGAACTGGATGCGCCGATCGCGCGCCTGTTCCGGCAGTTTGACGATGTGCCGGTGGCGGCGGCGTCGATCGCCCAGGTTCATCGCGCCATCGACACCGAAGGTCGCGATGTCGCAGTCAAGGTTCTGCGCCCCGGCATCGAGGAGGCTTTTAAACGCGATCTGGATCTGTTCTTCTGGGTTGCCGAGATGATCGAGCTGGCGCGTCCCAGTCTGCGGCGGCTGCGCCCCGTCGACTCCATGCGCACGCTGGCCGAGACGGTCGAGATCGAGATGGACCTGCGCTTCGAGGCGGCCGCCGCCGCCGAACTGGCGGAGAATTTCGACGACGATCCCTCCTTCGTCATTCCGCGCGTCGACTGGAGCCGGACCGCGCAGCGGGTGTTGACGACGGAGTGGGTTACCGGCCTTCCGATCGATGATCGCGACCGCCTGACCGAGGCCGGTCATGATCCCGAGGCGGTCATTGCCAAGGCGGCGGAAGCCTTTTTTCTTCAGGTGTTCCGGGATGGATTTTTTCATGCCGACCTGCACGCGGGGAACCTCTTCGTGCGGGCCGACGGCAGTATCGTCGCGGTCGACTTCGGCATCATGGGGCGGCTCGACCGCAGCACCCGGCACTCTCTCGCCGAGCTGCTGCTTGCGTTCCTGAGCCGCGACTATCAGCGGGCGGCGGAGGTGCATTTCGAGGCGGGCTGGATTCCCACGCATCAGTCGGTTGCCATCTTCACCCAGGCCTGCCGGTCCATCGGCGAGCCCATCATGGACAAACCGCAGAACGAGATCTCGGTCGGACACCTGCTCGGCCACCTGTTCCAGATCACCAAGACCTTCGAGATGGAGACGCAGCCGGATCTGCTTCTCCTGCAGCGCACCATCCTTGTCGCCGAGGGAACAGGCCGGGCGCTGTGCCCCGAGGCCAACATGTGGCTGCTGGCGCGGCCGCTGATCGAGAAGTGGATGATGAGCGCCTTCTCCCCGGACGTGCGCGTGCGCGAGGCGGCGAGAGAACTCACCGCGACCCTCGCCCGCCTGCCTGAAATCGTCCGCAGCGTCGAGAGCGTCGTCGGGTCGCTCGCGGACGGATCGGTCAAACTGCACCCGCAGACCATCCGGGCGCTTCGCGGTGAGGACCGGCGGGCATCCACGACGTTGATCTGGATGTCGGTCATTTTCATCCTGGTCCTGATTTTCCTGGTCTGATCCCTCACTACCCTGATCCGCGGCGCGCGCTTCCCGCCGCCGCCGTGTAGACCTTAAAACCGCACTAAAACGCCGCTTAATGGTTGTTGGAGGCCGGGGCGGTGTAACGCCGTTCGATCGCGCTGAGAATGCGGCCTCGGCTGACCAAGGCGTCGGACTGCGGGGCGGCTTCCGCCTCCTGCACCTCGCGCGCAAGGTCGATGTCCTTGATCGCCTCCCGGAACCAGCGTGAATAGTCTCCCGCCTGCA
>CAZARE010000279.1:0-5194 GCA_964487455.1 uncultured Propylenella sp. | reverse complement strand
CTCGGGCTCGGCCATGGGCGCGAGCTTGGCGTACCGATGCCGGTGACGGCAGCGGCGCGCGAGGCGCTGCAGGTGCATTTCGGCGCGGCACAGCTGAAGCCCGACCCGGAAGCCTACCTGCAGCAGGACTTCGCGGCATTGCTCGAGACGGCGGCGATCGGCGCAGGCGTGACGCTGAAGCCGGAGAACAAGCATGTGCCGACCGGACTCGAGATCCCGGAGGAGGAATGATCGACCCGGCCTCGTTCTCGCTCGAGGGCAGCAAGGCGCTGGTGACGGGCGGCGCGGCGGGGATAGGAGCAGCTATCGCAAAGGCCCTCGCCGCCTGCGGCGCCGATGTTGCGGTGACCCAGAACGAGCGCGATGCCGGCGAGACGCGGGCCGAGATCGAGAAGCACGGCCGCAGGGCGGAGGTCCTGAACGTCGATCTCGCATCGTCGTCCAAGGACGCGCTCGCCCAAGTCGTCGCCAACGCCGAGGGGAGGCTCGGCGGGCTGGATATTCTGGTCAACAATGCCGGCATCGCCCGGCGCGGAGAGGCATTGGACCATTCCTGGGAGGATTGGCGTGCCGTGATGGCCGTCAATCTCGACGCAGTGTGGCTCCTGTCGCAGGCGGCGGCGCGCAAGATGGCGGTGCGTGGGCACGGCTCCATCATCAACATCGCTTCGGTGCTCTCCTTCCAGGGCGGCCTCCGCGTGCCGGGATACGCCGCCTCCAAGCATGCCGTCGTCGGATTGACGCGGGCCCTCGCCAATGAGTGGGCGACACACGGGATCACGGTGAACGCGATCGCGCCGGGCTATGTGGCGACGGAGCTCAATCGGGCGCTGCGTTCCGACGAGGAGCGGAGGCGCGAGCTGTTGTCGCGCATACCGGCAGGCCGCTTCGGCGAGCCCGACGAGATCGCCGGCGCAGCCGTGTTCCTCGCATCGCCCGCAGCCCGCTACGTCAACGGCACGGTGTTGGTGGTCGACGGCGGCTGGCTGGCGCGCTGACGCCGGCGGTCTAGACTCGGCGGACCTTCCTCAGGTGCGCCAGGTGCGGGTATTTCTCGGTCAGCAGCGAGCCGAAATAGTACGTCGGTTCGAAGGCGCGGTGCGCGCGAATGGCGTCGAGCCAGTGCGGGATGGCCGGCAGGCCATCCCAAAGGTAGCCGAGATCGATGTCGTCCATGCGCACGATCGCCGGCATCATGGCGATGTCGGCAAGCGTCAGCCGTTCGCCCATTAGCCAGGGCCCGCCGCTCGCGGCGAGCCATTCATCCATGCGCTTCACCGCGCGCGCCAGACGGTCGAGGGCGGCCTTCACCTCCGCCTCCGGGAAGCCGGTGCGGCCCATTCTGAGCAGGAACTCCTTTCTCAGCGGCTTCGACTCGGCCACGGCAAGGAACTCCTCCTCCATCATGGACTGGAAGTGCGGCAGGAAGGCGAGGTTGTAGGAGGGGACCGGCACGGCCCGCATCGGCACCTCGTCGATGAAGTGGATCATCGCGCGCATGCGGGCCATGGCGAGCAGCCCCTTCGGACGGAACGGCGCCGGCTCGGGGGCGAGCTCGTCGAGGTATTCGATGATGACCGCGGACTCGACGACCGGCTCTCCATTGTGGACCAGAGTCGGCACGAGCCCGTTCGGATTGATCCTGAGATAGTCGGGCTTCAACTGGTCGCCGCTGAAGAGGTCGAGCTTCACCTCCTCGAAGGGGATGCCCTTGGCGTTGAACACGAAGCGGACGCGCTGCGAGCACGTCGATTGCGGCGCGCCGTAGAGAAGGAACTCCGCCATGATCAATTCCGCTTGAAACGCGCGGGCGTTCCGTTCTTCCCAGCCGACTCCGCTATCCTGGGGGGTACGAGCAGGCTCTGAAACGGGAGATTATCTCAGTTTGCAGACGAGTCCTTAAGACTCCATTCAGAGAATAGCGTCTTGCAACTGGAATCCACTCCCATGGAGGAGCACCGCACCTCGCACCGCCGGCGCATGCTCAAGGAGGGCAAGGCCGTCTTGTCCGACCGGGTCGTGATCGACTGCATCGTCCGCGACATCAGCGAAGGTGGCGCGCGGCTGGAGTTCGCCGCGCCGACCGAGCTCCCCGACAATTTCCGGTTGCTGGTCAGCTCCCTCAATCTTCTGGTTCCCGTCACTCCGACTTGGCGGCATGGGCTGAAGGCCGGCGTGCGGTTCACCGGCCCCGGCGCGGAACGTCCGGCCAAAAAGGGCTAGACCTTGCATTTTGGTCCCGTGCGTCGGCGAGGCGCGTGGTAAGCGGGCGTCCAAGAAAATCGTCCTGGATTCCTTAGGGCGGAAGGGATGCCGGCATGCGCCTGAACCTGATCCTCAACCGCAATGCGGGGGCGCTGCGCGGAAGCAACCCGGATGCCACCGCCCAAGAGCTTGCCGACATATTTCGCGAGCACGGCCACAACGTGACGGTCCATGTGCTGCCCGGCCGCGAGGCGGTCTCCGCGATTGCCGCCGCCTGCCGGGAAAAGGCGTGCGACGCGGTGATCGCCGGAGGCGGCGACGGGACGATCTCGGCCGCCGCGGCGGCTGCAGCCGAGAGCGGCCTCACGCTCGGCATTCTCCCGCTCGGCACGATGAATCTTTTCGCCCGCTCTCTCGGCATTCCGCTCCAGGCCGCCGAGGCTGTCGAAGCCCTCGCCACGGCCGAAACTGTCGCCGTCGATATCGGTGAAGTGAACGGACGCTTCTTCACCCACCACGTCACGCTCGGCCTGCATCCGCGCATGATCCGCCTGCGGGAGCGGTTGAGCTACGCGTCGCGCGTGGGAAAGATCTTGGCGAGCACCCAGGCGTGGTGGATCGTGGTGAGGCAGCCGCCGCGGCTCGACGTGCGCATCAGAGCCGACAACGAGGAGTTCCGCCGTCGCACGGCGGCGATCCTGGTCTCCAACAATCCCCTCGGCGAGGGCCATCTTCCCTACGCGGACGACCCGCGCCAAGGGCGGTTTGGCCTCTACGTGGCAACCTCGCGCCGCTGGCGGCACCTGACGCAGCTCGCGGCGCAGATCATCCTGGGCGAAATCTCCGACAACCCGCTATTGGAGCGGTGGCAGGTCGAGCAGGTGGAGATCGCGCTTGCTGCGCGGAGTGGGGCGGCGTCGGTTGACGGAGAGATCGTCTCGCTCGAGTCTCCCCTGAAATTCACGTTGCATCACGGCGGGTTGAGCGTGCTGAAGCCGCGCCCGTCGCACAGCTGACGCTGCCGGCTGAGGGGCGCGGGCGGGGGAACTGGATCCCCTGCCGGGCCGTTGTCCACCGAGGAGGAGGGTGCATGACTGAAGAGATCAACGAAATCGAAGCCCGACAGGGCGACCGTCGCCGCATGAACATGTGGGTGCTTTTCATCGGCGTCCCGCTCGCCGTTGTCTTGATGGGCGCTGCCTATCTGTTCTGGTCCTGACACGTTGAAAAGGGCGTAGCGATGCGCCTGCGCAGCAGGGCTTCCTGAGACCGTGCCTCGCGTGAATGCGTGAAGGCGCGGCGTCCGTGCTTTCGCCGCCCGCGGCGGTGTTGTCGACCGGTCCCGGGATGTGCCAGAACGAGTGTTGTCGGCGTTCTCCTTCCATCATCAGCTTCCCAGGACCCACCGCTATGAATGTTTCCGCTCCGCCGAAGTTCGGAATGGGCGCTTCGCCGCGCCGCATCGAGGACGGATCGTTGATCCGCGGGAAGGGGCGCTACACCGCTGACTTCACGCCAAATGGCGCTCTCGCCGCCTACGTGCTCCGCTCGCCGGTGGCGCATGCGCGGATTAAGGTGGGCGACCTGACGGCCGCGCGCCAGGCGCCGGGAGTGCACCTGGTCTGGGTGGCGGGCGACGTGTCCGATCTCGGCAACATGCCGCTGCTGGCGCAGGGGCCGGCAAAGGAGAAGATCGTCGTGCCGCCATACCCGGTGCTGTGCGGCGAAATCGTGCGCCACGTGGGCGACGCCATCGCCTTCGTCGTGGCGGACGACGTGGAAAGCGCCAAGTCCGCGGCCGAGCTGATCGACGTCGACTACGAGACGCTGCCGAGCGTGATCCAGACGGCGAGAGCGCTCGACCCCGACGCGCCAATGGTGTGGCCGGAGCGCGGCAGCAACGTCGCCGTCACCTACGAGGCGGGCGACAAGGCGGCGGTCGACGCGGCCTTTGCCGCCGCCGACAAGGTCGCCGAGCTGACCATCGTCAACAACCGCGTGGTCTGCAACTATATGGAGCCGCGGGCGGTGGTCGCCGAATACGACGCAGCTGCCGACCGCTACACGGTGACGGTCGGCTCGCAGGGCGTGCACGGGCTGCGCGACGCCCTCTGCCAGGTCCTGAAGATCGATCCCAAGGCAATGCACGTGATCACCCCGGACGTCGGCGGGGGGTTCGGCACCAAGACGTTCGCCTATCGGGAATATCCATTGACGATCAAGGCGGCGCGCGCCCTTGGCAGGCCGGTCAAATGGGTGTCGGACCGCACCGAGCACTTTCTCGCGGACGCCCATGGTCGCGACCATGTCACCCTCGGCTCCCTTGCCCTTGACGCCGACGGCAAGGTCACCGCCATGCGCGTCGCCATCACCGCCAATATCGGCTCGTACTTCAACCAGTTCGGCGCGCTGATCCCGTGGCTGGCAGTCGTCATGCTGACCGGCGTCTACGACATCAGGACCACGCACGCGGTCTGCAACGGCGTCTTCACCAACACGGTGCCGACGGACGCTTACCGCGGCGCCGGACGACCGGAGGCGGCATACCTGGTCGAACGGCTGATGGACGAGGCAGCGCGCGTGACTGGCCTTTCCGGCGCCGAAATACGTCGGCGCAATTTCATCAAGCCGGAGCAGATGCCGTACAAGACCGTCGTCGGAACCGTCTATGACACCGGCGAGTTCGCCGCTCATTTGGACAAGGCGCTGGAGGTCGCCGAGGCCGCTTCCTTCGATGCGCGGCTGGAGGAGGCGAAACGGCGTGGGCGGATCCGCGGGCTCGGGCTCGGCACCTACGTGGAGATTTGCGCCTTCCCGGGGTCCGAAACGGCCAAGCTGGTCCTGGAGGCGGACGGCACTGTGACCGTGCATATCGGCACACAGTCGAACGGGCAGGGTCACAAGACCGCATACGCTCAGTTCGTGGGCGAAACGCTCGGGCTCGACTACGACAAGATCAACGTCGTGCAAGGCGATACCGACCACCTCG
>CAZARE010000278.1:0-4834 GCA_964487455.1 uncultured Propylenella sp. | reverse complement strand
CAGCCCGAGCTCCTGGCCCGCGTGCGCCGCATCGCCGCGGCGCATGCCGCCCTGCCCCGGCCCGACCTCGCCGGCCGGCACGTCGGCCAGCGGAGGCGCTGAGTCTGTGCCGCCAGGCTCACTCCAACCCGGTTCGACCGGGCCGGAACCTGCGCTGCCGGCAGCCTCACCTCTGGGAAGGTCGGACTTGGCTGACAAGCTCGCGGGCCAGCGCGCCAGGTTCAGCCGGGCGCGGGCGATTTTCTACACGGCGAGCAATGAGGCGCAGCGGCAGCGCGCGGCCCGGCTCATGGCCGAGGTGCTCGCCGCGCGCCGGCCAACGGCTTCTCGGAGGAGCTCGTCACCCAAGGCGAGGACGTGCCCGACGACGTGCGGCAGCTGATCAAGGCCATCAAACCGGACCTGACCAAACCGGAGAACGACGACAAGCTGGTCGAGGCGCTCGAGGAGGCCATCGATACGACCGACGTGCGAGAAGTCGGCGAAGGCGAGGAATCGGTCTACGCCTACGGCTATCGGTGCGCCCCGGATCGGCTGAAGATCGGGAACTGCTGCCCTCGAAATGATCATTCCAGTCGAGCTTCGCGGGCGCCGTTGGACACCGTCCACGACCTTCGTGGACGGTGTCGAATTCGTGACTGGTTCGGGGAGGAAGCTTTCGCTATGATTGAGAAAAGGAGGGAAATTCTGGAGGTGCGCGATGTTCCCGCTTCCCCCTCTCGCGAAAGGCATTTTGTTGGCCGGTCTCACCGTCGCGGGCAGTTCCTCGTGGGCGGAAGGGGTCGATCAGGCGGCTCAGCCGCGGCTCGCCCTCAAGGGATACGATCCGGTGGCGTATTTCACCATGGGTCGACCAATGCCCGGCAAGCCGGAATATTCGTACGAGGCGGACGAGGTTCGCTATCACTTCGCCACCGCCGAGCACCTTGCGCTTTTCCAGGAGGATCCGGATCGCTACGCGCCGCAGTATCGTGGTCTGTGCACCATGGGCTTGGCCGCGAAGGGCTACCGCGTCGAAGCGAACCCGGAAAACTGGGTAATCCACGAGGGGCGCCTGTACGTGACGCAGCGTTCGTTCGGACCGGCCGGGTTTCGAAAGGATCCCGAGCGCTGGGTCGTTGCGGCAGACGAGACTCTGGAAATGCTTGAGGACGCTCCGGTCGGAACAGGTCTGTCCTGGTGGTAAGGCCGGCGCGCTCGTGACGACGCTTGGGGGTTGGGCCCAGTGAGGGCTCGGATACTTTGTGCGCTCGTCGCCGCGGAGATTTGTGTCGGCCTCGTGGCCATTCCGAAGGCCGCTGAGGTAAAGCTCACAGCGGCGAGCTTTCAACCTGAGAGCGTGGTGTTCGCGAAGCACTTTTTTCAGTGGGTGCGCGAGACTAACAGCCGGTGCGCCGACAAGCTTACGATTCAGGTGCTCCAACCAGAAGCGATCGAGCCGCAAAGGCAATGGTACGCGTTGCAGATCGGCGAGATCGATATGCACTTTGGCCCTGCGAACTATTATCGCGGTGCGATGCCGCAAGGCGACGTATTCAATCTGGCCCAAAATGATCCGGCCGCTCAACGTCGCAATGGCGC
Organism: uncultured Propylenella sp.; assembly: GCA_964487455.1. Classification (GTDB taxonomy): domain Bacteria; phylum Pseudomonadota; class Alphaproteobacteria; order Rhizobiales; family Afifellaceae; genus DASWJZ01. The sequence goes on along the minus strand of CAZARE010000278.1, from coordinate 3,253 downwards.
CTGGGCTCTGTTGAACGCGCTCCACAATGAGAAACTCAATGCATGGTACCTCACCGCACTGATAGCGGGCGTTGAATTCTTTTTATACACGGCCGAGCCGGCAAGCGATGGCCGGTTCGATGGCCTGCGGCTGCGCTCGGTACCGCTCTACGAGAACTTTCTGAGGTCGCTCGGCGCCCAGACCCAGACTGTATTGGCGGAACTGCTTCGCGCGGAGCTCGAAAGGGGTGCTATCGACGGCTATGTCTGGCCGCTGTGGGGCCTCGATGCGTTCGGCTGGGACGATTTTACCAAGTATCGCTATGGCCCCGGTTTCCTCAATACCGCGGCCCCTGTACTGATTAATCTGGACAGGTGGCACTCCCTCACCCCCGACGAACGTGATTGTTTGTCTGACATGGCCACCTGGCTCGAAGCCGAGTGGCCCGAGTGGCGGGCAGCGGAGGACGCCGCCCAACTGGCCGCCCTGGAAGGGGCGGGCATCGAGTACGTAGACTTGGGGCCCGATTTCGCACGCCGGGCAGAGGAGCTGCTTTGGACCCAGCTCGAGCAAGCGGAGCCCGAGTTCGTGCAGCAAATACGGCCATTGCTCACCTCCGGCGATTGATCGCGGCAAAACGCGCCCGCTGGCGGTTCACAGGAGGCCACCTTTGCGTAGCCCGTCCGCAAGATATTCCTGGTGTGCCGGGTCCGGGAACCGCGACCCGAAGGTCGCTGGTTCGAAGATCGGGAGTAAGTGCTTGACTTTCTCGGCGTTACGCCGGGCGTCGTCGGTGTACCCGAGCTGGCCGTAAGCTGCGACCAGCGCCGCTGCGATGAACACGTAGTCGGGGTAACGCGTTGCTCCACGCTCGAGCACCCTGATCGCATCGTGGTGACGGCGCAGCAAGTAATAAGCGAGCCCTCGAGTGAAGACGTACTCGCCTCTCAGGCTAGGGTCGTAGGCGAATGCGGTTTCGAGCGCGGTGACCGCCTCCTCGGGGCGACTGGCCCATAGCAGGATCAGGCCACGGTCGCCGTGCGCCTCTGCATCGCTGGGATTGAGTGCCAAGGCTTGGTCGATTGCGATGGTAGCCCTGTCCAATTGGAACTGGAGCGCATGCACCCGGCTGAGGATTCGATGCGCCTCGATGTTATCCTGATCTATGGATAGGGCCTTCTGGGCGAGTTCCTCCGCGCGCTTGACGGCGCCGACCGGGAACTCGGTCCAGCCGTTCGCCACCGTCTGATAATGGGCACGACCCAACCAAGCGTAGGCATCGGCGTAGTTCGGATCGAGCGCCACGGCTCGCTCGAACAGCTCCCGGGCGTCCCGGTTGTCCCTCCGGGAGGTGTGCGTCAACCGCGCGCGGCCCCGGAGCACGAAATCGTAGGCGTCCAGGTCCTCGGTCGGCTTGGCAAACGCCCGCTGCTGCTCGACGCGCGTCAGGTTGGCCACGAGCATACCGGCGATTTTGCTGGTAATCGCGTCCTGAATGGCGAAGACGTCCTTGCTTTCCTCATCGAATTGCTCAGACCAGAGAAGCATCCCGCGATCGGCGTCCGTGAGGCGCGCGGCGACTCGGACGCGCGGACCGGCGCGTCGCACGCTTCCCTCAAGGAGGTAGCGAACGCCGAGCGCTCGACCGATCTCTGCGGGCTTGGACGCCTGGCCCATGTGCGGCAAAGCAGCATTATGAGCCACAACGCCCAGCGTCCGGGAGCGGCCGAGGGCGGCGATGATATCTTCGGTGATGCCCTGGCTGAAGTAATCCTCTGCCATGTTGCCAAGGTTCTCGAATGGCAGGACTGCGACAATAGGCTTATCTCGAAGGGCGGCGTGCGCGCCTTCAACCGCCGCGGGCTCGATCTGAGGTTCCCACGGTCTCCACCACGACACGGCACCGCCGACCGCAATCGTGGCGACGATCGCTGAAAGGGTGGCAAGCCGTCTCCAACTCAGCCATTTCGACCTCGTCCGGTCGATTACCGTCCCTGCTTTAGGAGGCGTGGTTATTACGCGATAGACACGTACGGCTCGATCGATGTTCTTGACGTGCTGTTTCCCGAGATCCTCAAAGCCAATGCTCAATTTGTCGCGTACCTGCTCGAACGCGCTTGCAGAAACGCATATGCCGCCTGGTTCCGCCAGAGCTTCCAGCCTTGCGGCCACATTGACCCCATCCCCATAAAGGTCGTCGTCTTGCACAATGACGTCGCCGAGATTTACACCGATGCGGAACTCGATGCGGCGATCTTTAGGGATATCCGCGTTCCGCTCCCGCATTGCGTCCTGAGAAGCGATCGCACAGCACACCGCATCGAGGACGCTTGCGAACTCGGCCAACAACCCGTCCCCCGTCGTCTTGACGACCCGGCCGCGGTGCCCGGCGATGCAGGGCCCGATCAGGTCGGCGCGGTGGGACGTCAGCGCCGCGAGGGTGCTCTCTTCGTCCTTGCGCATCAGTCGCGAATATCCGGCGACGTCGGCGGCGAGGATGGCGGCGAGGCGACGTTGGGGCCGCTCCACTCGAGTGTTCCTTCTGAACGGCTTAGTGTATCGCCGCCAGGGGCGCATTGTCACGGCATCGATCGTCTCGCCGCTTCGCCCCAAATCCTCCTCATCGTAGGCATAAGGAATATCGGCTCATGGCTAATTCTCGTCATCGGTGCTCAGCGACTGCTGGTCCGCAATGAGGCTGACAACGGGCGCTGCCGCCGCAGTCCGAGACCGTCTCAACCACCCGCCTTCACCCGCCAAATCGGAACACGTAGGCTGAACATGCGATGCTCGGAATCCGTGCGGCCGCTCCAGATCGGGCCGGCACGGATTCCCACCATAGCCTGCGGCATGAATGGATTATGCCGGGAAGAGGTTAACAAGAGGTCAATAGCGTCGGGGCTGTCTCGCTTCGCCTCGATCGCTCCGAGCCCACGCGCGTGGCCTGGGATCGCCAATCGAGCGCTCAGATGGGGCGCAATCCGCTATCCATGCTCCGGCGCCGCTCAGGTGCTGGCCCGGCTCCGCCAGCGTGTCGGGCGCGCTCCCCTGGGCCAGCCCCCCGTGCTGTCCCGTCCGTCATGTCAACTTGCTTGCACCCCACCATTAATCACGAGGCGGTGTCTCAGCTTCCTGTAGGCCGCGGGGCAAATGGCTTGACGATGCCGGGCTTGAGGGTCGCTCAGTTCTTCGCAGTGGTGCTGACCGCACTCGCGCTCGTGCCGTCGGGCGCCCATCTGTTCGAGCTCCCGAACAAGATCGGTTTGCCCCAGG
>CAZARE010000277.1:0-15986 GCA_964487455.1 uncultured Propylenella sp. | reverse complement strand
CGCTCCGCTCATCGTTGGCGAGCTCGATCTCTCGGTCGGTTTTCTGGTCGGGTTCGCCCAGGCCTTGGTCGTTGGTCTGATGACGATGCAGGGCTTCCCGATTCCACTCGCCATCATCGCTACCTTGGCAATCTGTGCCGTGGTCGGCGCGATCAACGGCCTATTGGTGGCCCGCGTCGGGATCAATTCCCTGATCGCCACGCTCGCAACGGGCAATGTCCTTTACGGATTGGTACTTTGGTACACGCAAGGGACCGTGCTCTTTCAGGGCGTGCCGCGCTCGTTTCTTGAAATCTCCGGCGGCGCGCTCGCCGGCGTTCCGCTTGCGATTCTCTACGGGGTCGTTCTGGTGCTCGTCGCGGAGATCGCGCTGCGCTTCTTGCCCGTGGGCAGACGGATTTACGCGGTTGGGGGCAATCGCAGGGCTGCGCTCCTGACCGGTATACCGGTCAACGCTATGATTGTCGGGGCTTTCGTGTTCACTGGCGTAGTCTGTGCCATGGGTGGCGTCATCATCGCCTCGCGATTGGGGTCGGCCCAACCGGAGCTTGGTCCCCAATATCTGCTGCCGGCGTTCTCGGCCGCCTTCCTTGGTGCGACGACAATTCGGCCAGGGCGCTTTAACCCGCTGGGTACCGTCGTCGCAGTCTATACAATTGCGGTCATCGTCGCCGGCCTGCAGCAGATCGGCGTACCGTATTGGGCAGAGTATATAGTCTATGGCATCGCCTTGGTCAGTGGCGTGGCGCTGTCGCTGCATCTAACGCGGCTTAGAGATAGGCGGGCTCGCCGCGACCAGCTCGAGGCCTTTGCGGAAAGCCGGTAACGGCGGTTATCCCGGTTGCGCAATGATGGCGGTACTCGACGCGGCTCTGCACGGCACAGACATGGGCTGCTGACCGAAGCGAGAGATCCGGAGTGGGTCAGTCAGGTCCGGAAGAGCGCGCTGAGGGCGACACAGGCCGCTGTGCGTTCTGCCTACACGTTTCCACTTGACGCGTAGTTTTAGTCCTGCTTCAAATTTTAATTCCACTAAAGCGGGGAACGGGATGGTGGACGCCGCGGCCAGGGATGTCGGAAGGGCCGAGAGTCACCATCCGCTGGGCCAGAGACTGCGCCAGCGGCGCCGTGCGCTCAGCCTGACCCTCAAGGAAGTCGCCGAAGGCTCGGGGCTGTCGGTCGGCTTCATCTCGCAAATTGAGCGCGGTATCGCTGCACCTTCCCTGTCCTCGCTGGTCTCGGTCGCCCGTGTTCTGGGAACCGAGGTCGGCGAGTTCCTCTCGCAGCCCAAGGGCGACGTGCCGATCACCCGGCACGACCAGCGCCCTGTCTATGCGGTCAGCCCCCATACGCTGACCTATGAACGTGTCTCCTCTACCTTCCCCGGAAACGTGTTGCGCTCCGTCATCATCCATGAGCCGCCGGGACACCGCAGCGAGCCGATCTCACACGAAGGGGAGGAGATGTTCTACGTGCTGGAAGGAACCGTCACCGTCGAGGTTGGCGGGGAGCGGACCGTGCTGGAGGCCGGGGACTCGCTCCACTTCCCCTCCACCAAGACCCATTCGTCGTGGAACCATTCGGACCGGCCGGCCACCATCCTGTGGATCGGCACCATGGATGTGTTCGGCGACGACCCCGACGAGGAGCGGCCCAGGAAAGGCGGCGTCAGGCGCAGCGACCGCGACAGCAAAACAAGCGCAACAACGACCTAACAGAGGTGAGAACCATGAAATGGTACAAGCTTCCACTCGCGGCGGCTCTGCTTGCCGCCACGGCCCTGACGGGCACCACCGCGGCGGCGCAGACCGTCTTGCGCCTGGACGAGGTTGCCGTCGGCGAGCTCGATCCCGGCAAGGCGACTGACTACGCCGACTCCATCCTGATGTTCAACGTCTACGACACGTTGGTCCTGCCGGTGCAGGGCGGGCCGGGCTACGCGCCCCATCTCGCCGAAAGCTGGGAGGCCGACGGCACCGACTTCGTCTTCAAGCTGCGCGAGGACGTGATGTTCCAGAGCGGCAATCCGCTGACAGCTGAGGACGTCGTGTTCTCGCTCGACCGAATGAAGGCGCTCGGCCAGGGCCTTTCCTTCATCTTCACCAATGTCGAGAGCGCCGAGGCTGTCGACGAGCACACGGTGCGCTTCAACCTGAACGAGGCCTATTCGCCTTTCATCGCCTCGCTGGTGCGGCTGCCGATCGTCGACAAAAAGCTGGTTGTGGAAAACCTCGGCGAGGGCGAAGGCGAGATGAGGGACTGGGGCCAGGCATACCTGTCCGGCAATTCCGCGGGGACCGGGGCCTACAAGGTCGTCTCGCACAACCCGCAGGAAGAGACGGTGATGGAGAAGAACGAGGCCTATTTCCTCGACATCGCCGACGCCGCCCCCGATCAGGTGCGCCTGCGCTACGGGCTGGAGGCCGCCACGGTGCGGACGCTCATCGCCCAGGGCGAGCACGACATCTCCTCGCAATGGCTTCCGCCCGAAGTACTGAAGGCGCTGGCCGACGACGGCGCCCAACTCCTGACCGAAACCGGCGGCGGCGCCTTCTACATCAAGATGAACACGCAGAAGCCGCCACTCGACGACGTCAATTGCCGCTTGGCGCTGGCCAAGGCGTATGACTACGCCGCCGGCATCACCATGGTGGCGATCACCGACGAGGTGGCGCAGGGCAGTCCCTCGACGGGTGCGGTGCCCGTCGGCATGTTCGGCGCCAATCCCGCCGGCGAGACGCTGTCGCACGACATGGAGGCGGCCAAGCAGCATCTGGCCGAGTGCAAGTACGATCCCTCGGAGTTCACGCTCGAGATCTCCTGGATCGGCGAGGTGCCGCTGGAGGAGCGCTACGCACTGCTGATGCAGGCGAACTTCTCCGAGCTCGGCATCAAATCCGAGATCAGGAAGGTGCCGTGGGCGCTGTTCACCGAGCAGGTGACCAAGCCGGAGAACACGCCGAACATCTCCCAGGTCTTCGTCAACGCCGTCACGGGCGATCCCGACACGCTGCTCTATCCGATGTATCACTCATCGGCCGCGGGCACATGGCAGTCGCCTGAGTACCTGAACGACGAGCAGGTCGACGCCGCGCTCACAAAGGGCCGCACCGTGACCGAACCGGACGAGCGCGACGCGGCCTATGCGGAGCTGAACGATAGGCTGATGGAGGTAGTGCCGACGATCTACGCCTATGACCGCCAGTCGATCTTCGCCGCGTCAAACCGCGTGAAAGCGCCGGCGCTCTCCGATCCGGAAAAAGCCTTCGGCCTGGATGGCATGGGATTCTCCTTCCGGCTCATGGAAATGACCGGCGAGTAGAACCGAAACAGCGGGCCGGGCCGGCGCCAAGCCGGTCCGGCGCGAACCGGATATTGACGTCATGTCGCCCGTCGTCCGCCTCATCATGAGGCGGCTGGGAGTATCGCTGATCGTCCTGATCGGCGTCTCCATGCTGATCTTCACAATCGCTCGGGTCATACCCGGCGATCCCGCGCGCATCGCGCTCGGGCCCAACGCGACCGCCGACCAGGTGGCGGCGTTGCGCGAGCGGCTACATCTCAACGAGGCGCTGCCGGTTCAGTACGGGTATTTCATCGCCGACCTCGCGCAGGGCGACCTCGGCGTATCGCTCTACACAAACCGGCCAGTGACCCGCGACATCGCCCAGTTCCTGCCGGCCACTCTGGAGCTCATTCTCGTCGCCGGCACGATGATGATCCTGATCGGGCTGCCGCTCGGCATCGTCTCGGCGCGCTATCGCGACACTTGGGTGGACGGCACAGTCCGCGTCGTCTCCCTGCTCGGGGTGTCGGCGCCAAGCTTCGTCTGGGCCGTGATCCTGATGCTGCTCTTCGCCTTCTTTCTGCCGATCTTCCCGATCGCCGGGCGGATCGCCGACAGCTTCACGGTGCCGACGGTCACCGGCTCCCTGCTCGTCGATACGCTGCTTGACGGCAATGTCCGCGCCTTTGGCAACGCCGCCTGGCACATCGTGCTGCCGGCATTCGCGCTGGCGCTGTCGGGCATCGGCCAGGCGGCGAGGCTTACGCGAGCGAACATGGTCGAGACATATGACAGGCCGTTCATCGAGATGGCCCGCTCCTACGGCTTTCCGGAGTGGCGCATCGCCAACCGCTATGCCTTCCGCCCCTCGATGATCCCGTCGCTCACCATCATCGGCCTCGATTTCGCGGCCATGCTTGGCAACGCCTTCCTGGTGGAGGCGGTCTTCGCCTGGCCCGGCCTGTCCCGCTACGGCGTGGCGGTGATCCTGCGCAAGGACCTTAACGCCATCGTCGGCACCGTGCTGGTCATCTCGGCAATGTTCCTCATCGTGAACATCGCTGTCGACCTTCTGATCGCCTTCATCAATCCGCGCATCCGGCTTTCGCAGAGGGCCCCATGAAGCGCGCGGTGGCGATACTGATCAGCAATCCGCTGTCCGCGCTTGGTGTGATCCTCGTCGCCGCCGTGGTGCTGTCGGCGATTTTCGCCGATTTTATCGTGCCCTTCCCCAATCATCGCGGCTCGGTCGTCGATTTCACCAATTTCAATCAGCCACCAAGCTGGCAGAACCTGTTCGGCACCGACCTTGTCGGGCGCGATCTCTTCAGCCGGGTGATCTTCGCCTACCGCATCTCGCTCGTCCTGGGTGTTGTCGTGCTCGCCATCGCCGTGCCTGTCGGCGTGACCGTCGGCCTTGTCGCCGGCTATCTCGGCGGCTGGACGGAGACGGTGCTGATGCGCGTCACCGACGTGTTCCTGTCCATCCCGCCGCTGGTGCTCGCGATGTCGATGATGGGCCTGCTGGAGCCGACGCTGACCAACGGCATGCTGGCGGTCACGGCCATGTGGTGGCCCTGGTACACGCGGCTGGTCTACAACATCGTGCGCTCGGAGAAGGAAGAGGGCTACGTGCTCGCCGCCGAGGTGATCGGCGCCTCCAAACTGCACGTGATGTTCCGCGAGATCCTGCCCAATTGTGTGCCGGCGGTGCTGACCAAGATGACGCTCGATCTGGGCTTCGTCATCCTGATCGCGTCGTCACTGTCGTTCTTGGGGCTCGGCGTCCAGCCGCCGACTCCGGACCTCGGCTCGATGGTTGCCGACGGCGCGAAATATCTGCCGGACTCGTGGTGGCTGACCATCTTCCCCGGGCTGGCGATCCTGGTCGCGGTCTTCGGCTTCAACCTGCTCGGCGACGCACTGCGCGAGATATTGGGGGTGGACCAATGACGCATCCGACCCTGCTGATCCGCGACCTGCATCTCGCCTTCAGGGAGTACTCTGGCCTCGTCGAGGTGCTGCACGGCATCTCCTTGCACATCAACCAGGGCGAACGTGTTGCGCTGGTCGGCGAGTCTGGCTCGGGCAAGTCGGTGACCGCGCGTATCGTGCTCGGCCTGCTGCAGATGACGCGTACGGCGCGCATTAACGGGCTGATCGCCTTTGAGGGGCAGGACATCGCGAAACTCAAACCGCGGCAGCACCACCGCCTGCGCGGCACGAAAATGTCGATGATCTTCCAGGACCCGACCTCCTCGCTCAACCCGGTCTACCGCATCTCCGAGCAGTTCCACGAAGTGCTCAGGCGCGGCGTGCCGGACATCGAGCAGACCGAAGCGGACGCACGGGCGGACAAACTGCTCGCCGACTGCTCGATCGACGATCCCGAGCGCGTGTTGGCGAGCTACCCGTTCCAGCTTTCGGGCGGCATGAACCAGCGCGTTATGATCGCCATGGCGCTCGCCAACGAACCGTCCCTGCTGATCGCCGACGAGCCGGGCACGGCGCTCGACGTGACCGTGCAGGCACAGACTTTGAAGCTGATGCGCGAGCTCGTCGCGCGACACAACACGGCGGTGCTGTTCATCTCGCACAATCTCGGCGTGGTGCGCGAATTCGCCGACCGCGTTTATGTCATCTACAGAGGAAGGATCGTCGAGCACGGCCGCACGGCGGACCTGTTCGACGATCCGCGCCACCCCTACACGCGTGCGCTGATAGACGCCATTCCGCGCATCACAGGCGGCGGCATCCCGGAGATCAGCGATGCCTCCGAGGAGTACCTGGCGCCTCGGGTCGTGCACGAGGGCTGCGCCGAGCCGGAGGTCACGCCGTGACCGCGCCGCTGCTCTCGCTCGATTCCGTGACCAAGGTCTTCAGTGTCGGCGACCGCGAGATCGTCGCGGTGGACGACGTGTCACTCGACGTCATCGAGGGCGAGTGCCTGGCGATCGTCGGGGAATCGGGCTCGGGCAAGTCCACCATCGCCAACATAATCCTCGGCGTTTATCCGCCGTCGGGCGGGACGGTCTCGCTGCGCGGCGAAGCGCTTCCGGACCGCCGGACGCGGGCCCACCGCCGGGCGATCCAGCTCGTCCAGCAGAATCCGCTCTCATCGCTCAATCCGAAGCGCACCGTCGGCGCCTCGCTCAAGCTGCCGCTCGACGTCCACGGCATCGGCGACAAGGCTGAGCGATGGAAGCGGGTCGGCGCGCTTCTGGAGGAAGTGCACCTGCCGGCCGACTACCGCTCGCGGTCGCCGGCAGCGCTTTCCGGCGGCCAGCGGCAGCGCGTGGCGATCGCCCGCGCGCTGGCCTGCGAATCCGAATTAGTCGTGCTCGACGAGCCGACCTCCGCGCTCGACGTGCTCGTGCAGGCGCGCATTCTCAAGCTGCTCCAGGAGTTGCAACGGCGGCGCGGGCTTACGTACGTCTTCATCACCCACGACCTTTCGGTCGTCCGCAACATCGCCGACCGGGTCGCGGTTTTCGACAAGGGGCGGCTGGTCGAGCTGGGATCGGTGGAGACCATCTTCACCGATCCGTCCCACCCCTACACACGAAGCCTGATTGCCGCCGTGCCGGTTGTGACCGGCCAGGAACAGGCGCTCAAGGAGAGCCTCACCAAGGTCAGGGAGAACGCCGTTGAAGGAAGCTGACTACGCGCCATTCGTCGGGGCGCTGGCCACGCGGGAACAGCCGCGGGCCGCCTTCGAGGCGCTTTGCAGGCTGACGGAGGAGACGGTCGGCGTCAAGCTGTTCACGCTGATGAGCTTCGACCGCGTCGCGGGTATCGCCGAACGCTTCTATTCTAACATGCCGGACGCCTATCCGGTTTCCGGCACCAAGCCCATCAACACGACAGTCTGGGCCCGGCACGTGCTGGAACAGAATCGCGTCTTCGTCGCCAACGACATCGAGGGCATCGCCGAGGTTTTCTACGACCACGAGCTGATCCGCTCGCTCGGCTGCGAGTCGGTCATCAACGTCCCGGTCGTGATCGGCGGCGAGGTCGTCGGCACCATAAACTGCCTGCACGAGGCGGGCTTCTACACCGATGACAGGGTCAGGACGGCCGAGCAGCTCAAGCTGCCGGGCGCCGCCTGCTTCCTGCTCAGGGAACGCACTCAATCGACGGGAGCCGCATGATGGCGAACAAGACGATACGCGTGGCCACCGATGTCGGCGGCACGTTCACCGACCTGGTGGCCTTCGAGACCGAGGAGGGAACCGGGCTTCTTCGCATCGTCACCGCCAAGTCCGACACGACGCCACCCGACTTCGAATTGGGCGTGCTCAAGGTGTTGGAGAAGGGCGGCATCGATCCCGCCGCGGTCGATTTCTTGGCCCACGGCACGACCGTGGTCATCAATGCGCTGACCGAGCGCAAGGGCGTCAAGGTCGGGTTGATCACCACCGAGGGCTTCCGCGACACGCTAGAGATCGCGCGCGGCAACCGGCCGGATTTTTTCAATCTCCACTACGAGAAGCCGAAGCCCTTCGTGCCGCGCTATCTGCGCCGCGAGCTTCCCGGCCGGATGAGCTACAAGGGCAAGGAGATGGCGCCGCTCGACCTGTCGGGCCTGAAGGCGATCGTCGACGATTTCCGCGCCGACGGCGTCGAGGCCGTCGCGATCTGCTTCCTCCACTCATACGCCGATCCGAGCCATGAGCAGGCCGCGCTCGCCGAGATCCGCAAGCTGTGGCCGGGCGTCTCTGCCGTCGGCTCGTACCAGATCACCCGCGAATGGCGCGAATACGAGCGCACCAACACGGCCGTGCTTTCGGCCTATGTTCAGCCGATCGCGGAGCGCTATCTCTCACGGCTCGCCGACGGGCTGAAAGAGAAAGGCTTCTCGAAAAGTCCCTACATCATGCAGTCCAATTGCGGCGTCGATTCGCTCGAAGCGGTGTCGAAAATCCCCGTCACCATGGTCGAATCCGGCCCGGCCTCCGGCGTCTGGGGCGCGGCCGAACTCGGCAAGCTGATCGGCGAGCCGAACGTTCTGTCGCTCGACATCGGCGGCACGACGGCTAAGTGCGCCCTCATCGAGGACGGCCAAGTGAAGATCATGACAGACTACTGGATCGAGCGCGACCGCACTACCGCCGGCTATCCGATCATGGTGCCGGTGGTCGATCTGGTCGAGATCGGCAATGGCGGCGGCTCGATCGCCTGGGTCGACGATTTCGGCAAGCTGCATGTCGGTCCGCAATCCGCGGGGGCGGTACCCGGCCCCGCCGCCTATGGCCGCGGCGGCACGGAAGCCACGACCACCGACGCCAATCTCTGGCTAGGCCGCATCAACCGCGACTATTTCTGTGGCGGCGAAGTCGTGGCCGACATGAAGGCGGCACTGGACGCCATTCAAGCCGTGGGCGGGAAGCTCGGCGTCGACGCCGACGAGGCCGCGCGCGGAATCATCCGCATCGCCAACAACAACATGGTCAACGCGCTGAAGCTCGTCTCGCTCAACCGAGGCCACGACCCGCGCGACTTCACGTTGGTTGCCTTCGGCGGCGGCGGCGCGATGCACGCCGTGGCGCTGGCGGGCGAACTCGGCGCGAAGAAAGTAGTTGTGCCGGCGGCGGCCTCTGTCTTCTCGGCCTGGGGCATGATGATGTCGGACCTCAGGCGCGACTATTTCATCACTCGGCTGGCCGACCTGAAACCCGGCGCGGCCGAAGGCATCGAGGCCGTGTTCGCCGAAGCTGAGGAAGGCGCTCTGAAGCAGTTCGAGGCGGAGGGCATCACGGCCGACAAGATCAAGTTCCTGCGTCACGGCAAGTTCCGCTACCAGAACCAGGAGCATACGACCGAGGTGCTGCTCGATCCGGGCAAGGTTACCGACGACCGGCTGTCGGCGATCGAGCAGTTGTTCCACGAGACCTACGAGCGCGAATACACCTACAGGCTCGACGCGCCGGTCGAGATGGTGGGCATCCACCTTGTCGTCTCGGCTGAGGTCGGCAAGCTGCCGATGACGGCGCGCAAGGCGAGCGGCGCGGCCGTCGACAAGGCGCTCAAGGGCGCCCGCACGGTCGACTACGCGCTCGACGGCATCCACGAAGCCGCGATCTATGACGGGGAGAAGCTGGAGCCGGGCATGCGCTTTACCGGCCCAGCGATCGTCGAGGATCCGGGAATGACGGTGGTCGTCCACCCCGGCAACCGGGTCGAAGTCGACGGCTACGGCAACATTCACATCCACATTGAGGGCTGAGGCGCGGACCATGACCAATGCAAGCAACGATCCCATCACCCTGGAAATCATCCAGAACTCGCTGCAGGCGACGGCCGACGAGATGTTCGCCGCCATGCGCAAGGCGGCGATGAGCTCGATCATCTACGAGGTGCTCGACATGGGCACCGGCATCGTGAACGCCAGGGGCCAGCTCGCCAGTTCCGGTGCCGGCATCCCGGCCTTCATCGGCGTGCTCGACAAGGCGGTGAAGGTGATTGTGGAGAAGTTCGACAAGCCGGATGACATCGAGCCCGGCGACGTCTTCACCACCAACGATCCCTATCACGGCGGCGTCACGCATCTAAACGACATCGTCGTCGCGATGCCGGTCTTCGCCGACGGGCGCATCATCGCCTGGACGGCAAACATCGCCCACAATTCCGACATTGGCGGCATGGCGCCGGGGTCGCTGTCGGGCGAGGCGACCGAGATCTGGCAAGAAGGGCTGCGGCTGCCAGCCATAAAGCTGATCTCGAAGGGCGCGCCGATCAAGCCGGTTTTCGAGATCATGAAGGTCAACTCGCGCATGCCGGATTTCCTCGAAGGCGACGTCTGGGCGGCGGTCGCCTCGGTACGCATCGGCGCGAAGCGGCTCGCGGAGCTGGCCGAAAAATACGGCGTCGAGACCTTCGAGCGGGCGATGGCGTCTTTCATGGACTTCGGCGAGCAGGTGTCGCTGGCCGAACTCGCCAAGCTGCCGCATGGCACCTTCGAGCTGTCGGAAGAGCAGGACGACGGGCGCATGTACAATGTCAAGATCACTATCTCCGACAAGGAATTCGCGGTCGACCTCTCCGACAATCCGGACCAGGACAGCGGCCCCACCAATACCAGCCGGGACGGCGTGATGGTCTGCGCGCAGATGATCTTCAAGTCGCTGACCGACCCGTACTCGCCTTGCAACGAGGGCTCGTTTCGCCCGATTCGGCTCGAGACACGCGAGGGCTCGGTGTTCCACGCCAAGGAACCCGCGCCGATCGGCTTCTATTTCGAGACCGAAGTCAGGGTCTACGACCTGATGTGGCGCTGCCTCGCCCAGCACGTCCCGGAGCGGCTGGCCGCCGGGCATTTCTCGTCGATCTGCGGCACCTTCATCGGCGGCACGCACCCAGACACCGGCCGCCACTACACGATTATCGAGCCGCAGCTCGGCGGCTGGGGCGCGAGCTACGGCCGCGACGGCAACAGCGCCATCTTCTCGGGTTTCCACGGCGAGACGTTCAACACGCCGGCCGAGATTTCGGAGGCGCGCAACGGGCTGTTCGTCGACCGCATGGAGCTCAACGACGCGCCCGGCGGTGAAGGCAAATGGACCGGCGGCCACGGCATCCGCCTCGACTACCGCATCCGCGTCGACGGTTCCTTCCTGACCGCCGGCTACACCAGGTCACGCATCCTTCCCTGGCCGCTCGACGGCGGCAACGAGGGCTCGCCCAATTATGTCGACGTGCTGCGCAGGGAGGGCGGCAGCGAGCGCTACTCCTTCGTCTCCGGTCTGACGGTGAACAAGGACGACGTGATCCGCGTCGTCACCGGGGCCGGCGGCGGCATCGGCGATCCGAAGGAACGCGATCCGCAGGCAATCAGGGAGGACATCCGCAACGGTTTCACCACGCCCGAACGGGCACGCGAGGTCTACGGCTTCGCCGATTGACAAACGCACAACAAGGGAGACGGACGATGACCGAACAGCCCCTGAAAGTGATGTATCTGAGCCCGATCATGGGCGCGGCCGCCCAGGACGACGTGTTCGCCGACATGGCGCGCGAGCACAAGCTCCCCGGCACGGAGGTGCACGTCGCGTCGCTGCCGGAATCGGAGGGCCGGTTCAGCCATGTCGAGTTCCGAGCTTACGAGGCGATGGTGACGCGCGGCATCATCCGCGCGGCGCGCGCGGCCGCCATGGAAGGCTTCGACGCCTTCGCCATCGGCTGCTTCTACGACACGGCGCTTCACGACGCCCGCGAGATATCCGGCGAGATGATCGTGACCGCGCCCTGCGTGGCTTCCTGCGAGATCGCCGCGAGCCTCGCCAACCGTTTCGGCATCATCGTCGGGCGCCGCAAATGGGTGAACCAGATGCACGCGACGTTGCGCGAGCACGGCCACGAAGACCGGCTGTCGGGCTTCTATCATGTCGAGCTCGGCGTGACGGAGTTCCAGGCCGACCACGCCGATACCGAACGCCGGCTGCTGGAGGCCGGGCGCAAGGCGGTGGAGGACGACTTCGCCGAGGCGCTCATCCTCGGCTGCACGATGGAGGTCGGATTCTACCGCGACGTCGAGAAGCGGCTCGGCGTGCCGGTGATCGACCCGTCCATCGCCGCGCTGAAGCGGGCCGAATACGGCGCCGTCCTCAAGCGGCAGTGCGGCTGGAAGCCGAGCCGCAGATGGTCGAGCGAGGCGCCGCCGGAAGACGAGATCGCCAGGATCGGCGGCTTCGACGGCGGCGAGGCCTTCGGCAACCGCATCGTCGTGCCGGCGGACGCGGGCGGACCGGCGCGCAAGGCGGCATGAGCATCTTTGGAGCCAGCGAGGAGACATCGATATGGGCGAAACCGCGGCGCGCCTGACGGCACTGTGCGAGACGATGCAACGAACCGGAGCCGACCTCGTCGCGCTCGGTCCGGGGTCGCACATGCAGTGGCTGGTCGGCTTTCATCCGCATGCCGACGAACGTCCCTGCCTGCTTCTTATCACGCAATCGGACGCGTGCTTCCTGATGCCGGCTCTCAACGCCGAAGGCTCGCGCGAGGCAACCGACATCGCCTTCCACAGCTGGGCGGACGACGAAGGTCCCGCCGAAGCCCTCGCCTCGGCGATCGAGGCCATCGGAGCGCAAAACGCCCGCTCATTGGTTGTCGACGAGACCATGCGCGCCGATTTCGCGCTGCTGCTGCTTGGCGCTCTGCCCGGCGCCAAGCACTCTTTCACGGATGATACGGTGGGCGCGCTGCGCATGCGCAAGAGCGAGAGCGAATTCGCCAGGCTGAGGGCAAGCGCCGCTGTGGCCGATAGGGCGATGCAAAAGGCTTTCGCGTCGATCAGGCCAGGCATGAGCGAGCGCGAGCTTGCCACGCTCATAAGCGACTATTTCGCCTCGGAGGGCGCGGCGACGCTGTTCACCATCGTCGGCGGCGGAGCCAATGGCGCCTTCCCGCATCACCAGTCAGGAGAACGGAAGTTCGCCGACGGCGACGCGGTGGTCATCGACATCGGCGCGCGCAAGGGAGGCTTTCCGAGCGACATCACCCGCATGGCGGCTGTTAGACGGCCACCGCATGGATACGTAGAGGTTCACGCCGTTGTCGAGCGCGCCGTCCAGGCGGCGATGAAGGCTGTCCGGCCTGGTGTCAGGGCGAAGGAGGTTGATGCGGCCGCGCGCGGCGTCATCGCGGATGCGGGCTACGGCGATTTTTTTGTGCACCGCACCGGCCACGGGTTGGGGATCGACGGACACGAGCCGCCCTACATCACCGCGACGTCGGAAACGGTGCTGGAAGAGGGCATGGTGTTCTCCATCGAGCCCGGCATCTATCTGCCCGGCCGATTCGGCGTCCGGCTTGAGGACATCGTGATCCTGCGCGCCGACGGGCCGGAGATTTTCTCGTCGCTCCCCCGCGACCTTCACATATCGTAGGGCGAGTCGTGAACGAGCGCGCCGACGATCCGATCACCGCAACCGTTATCCAGGCGAGCCTCGTGGCGGCCGCCGACGAGATGTTCGCGGTGCTGAAGAAAACGGCGATGAGTCCGATCATCTACGAGGTGCTGGATGTCGGCACCGGCATCACCGACGCGCATGGCGAGCTGGTGAGTTCCGGGGCTGGCATCCCCACCTTCGTCGGCGTGCTCGACAAGGCGGTTAAACGGATCATCGATCTCAACGGAGCGGGCGCAATCCGCGACGGTGACGTGTTTGTCACCAACGACCCCTATTACGGCGGCGTGACCCATCTGAACGACGTGGTCATCGCGCTGCCGGTCTTCGCGCACGGTGAGCTCGTCGCGTGGACGGCCTCGATAGCGCACTGGAACGATGTCGGCGGTCGGACGCCCGGCTCTATGGCCGTCGACGTGTCGGAGATATTCCAGGAGGGACTGCGCCTGCCCGCCGTCCGGCTGTTCGCCAACTGCGAGCCGATCCGGTCGGTCTTCGACATCATCGCTGCAAATTCCCGTCTCCCCGATTTCGTGCGCGGCGATTTGTGGGCGCAGGTCGCGGCGAGCCGCAGGGCCGAGAGCCGCGTCAGGCAGGTGGTCAAGATCTACGGGCTCGACGCCTATCGCGGGGCGCTGGTGGCACTGTTCGAGGAAGGCGAGCGGCGGGCGGTCGCCGGCCTCGCCGCCCTGCCCGCCGGCACCTACCAAATCGAAGAGGAGCAGGACGACGGCGCGCTCTGGCGTGCCTCGATTTCCGTCTCCACGGACCGTTTCACGGTCGACCTGATCGGCAACCCGAAGCAGCGCGCCGCACCCTACAATACGAGCCGCGATGGCGCGATCATCTCCGCCCAGATGATCTTCAAGGCGCTGACCGACCCGACGCTGTTCGCCAATAGCGGCTCGTTCCGCGCGCTGGAGGTGGTCACAGAGCCCGGCACCGTATTCCACGCCACCGGCAACGCCCCGCACGGCTACTACTTCGAGACCCGTATTCGGCTTTTCGACATGCTGTGGCGCTGCATGGCGCGGGCGGTGCCCGAGCGGCTTCCCGCCGGTCATTTCGCCTCGATCTGCGGTACGGTGATCGCCGGCCATCACCCCGACACCGGCCGCCGCTTCACGATGGTGGAACCGCAGATGGGCGGCTGGGGCGCAACGGTCGCGCGCGACGGGCTCTACGCCATGTATTCCGCGAGCCACGGCGAGACGTTCAACTGCCCGATCGAAATCTGCGAGGCCCGCTACGGCATCGATGTCGGCTACAAACGCCTCAACGAGGCGGATGAAGGCCGTGGCCTCCATTCGGGCGGGAAAGGCCTGTCGCTGAGCTATCGCATGCGGGCTCCGGCCGTACTCTCAGCCGGCTACAGCCGCAACCGGCAGCCGGCATGGGGCCTCTACGGTGGCCGGGATGGCGGCACCAATGGCCTGTCGGTTATTAGAGGCGGCGGCGGGCGCGAAGACTATGCCTTTGCCTCGGGCGTGATGTTGGAGCCAGGTGACGAGGTGCTGATCCACACCGCCAATGGTGGCGGCTGGGGGACACCGAACTAGGTCGACCGGCCCCGATCCAGTGTGGCACACTACTTCGGCTCGAAAGTCAAACCGCACGGAGGCTGGGACACCAACTTGGAGTGTGAATGTGCAAGATACAGGGCGGCTTGCTCATGATCTCAACGAACAGGCGGCCAATACGCCGAAGAAGTCCGAACTGATTCAGGCGATTTGCGGCTCAAGCTCGACGCTCACCGTGCGTAGATGCCGACGATGAAGATGCCAGCCCCGCCTGGCGAAGCTAGATTCTTGCTCCGCACAAGCGGAGCTGGGGCACAACCCGACCTCGGTTCTGTCTGCGGCTTCCTGCAAAGCCTTCTGCGCGACCTGACGATCTGCAAGAAGACTCTACGAAGAGTCCAGTCCCGGGCGGCGCCCCGATCGCAGCGCGTCAACCCAACGCTCACAGTCGCGGCCAGTCGCTGATCTTCTCCAGACGCGAAATCTCGAGAACCGCTGCCTCGAAGCGTCACGAATGCCTCTTCGCGCGTTTGCTCGAATTACTCCGCGCTGAACAGCCCCGCGCCGAAATGGCTGCCGCGGCCGAGGAGGAGGGGGCCGGATACAGCCCTGCGGAAAGTGAGGCGGGCGTGGGCGGTGAGCCCTCCGCGCGGGCCCGTCTCCACGCTGAGCACTTCGACCGCAGAGCGCGGCAGGCCGCGGCGGGCACATTCCTCCAGAATGTCGAGTTGCACCGCCTCTTCAACCGGGGTGCGGCGCGGGTGGCGGGTCGGCCGGTAGGCGGTGCGCGAGGCTCCGCGGTGTGGCCATGCCCAGGTCCAAGCGACACGAGCGGGATGATCTGCGTCTAGGAAATCGAGCGCGGTGCGCTCGGCGTCTTTCCAATTACAGGTGGGATCGAAATGGAAGTCGACCCAGCGAACGGCTGAGGCATCCGGGATCGTCTTCATGATCGCCGCGTCGAGTCGCGACCGGTGTCTGCCGAGATACCGCAGCAGATTGCATTCGCTGCCGTAGCCGTTGCCGATGGAGGCACGACGCCAAAGTCCCTCGGGACTCCGGCCCGTTCGGAGCATGTTGGCGAATGGTCTCATCTGCAAAGTCCAGAAACAGGCTCGTCACGGCTTAGAGCTAGATGCTTTCGTGCGAGTATAGGAAGAGGGTGAAGACAACCTTGTGGCTGTGCATCATGAGCCACTGACCGGAGCCAGAGCCTCCCTCGGACGATGCCGCTCGCTGTCTAAAAACCTCTGATGACGGACAGTCCAGCCT
>CAZARE010000276.1:0-3031 GCA_964487455.1 uncultured Propylenella sp. | reverse complement strand
TGGCTGGAGCATCAAGCGCCAAAGCGGAGGCACCGCGTGCTCGCTCGCGACGGCTGGCCGGATTTCGTCTTCGCTTTCCATGACCGTGAGGAAATCGGCCCGAGAATGCTGGCCCGCATCGGCCGGCACACTGGCCTGAAGCCCGGCGATCTCTAGCCGATCAATGGAGTTGGTTGCCGCGCACTGCTGTGTCACGCCGCGGAAGTCCGGTTCCTGACCATAGTGGGTGGCTGGCGCCCGCACCAAGACATGACAGCGTCGCGGATCGCTGCCAATATCGAGCATCTAAGCATCTGCGTTCGCTTCGACGCGATGCCAAACGAGGGGAAGATTGCCATGATTCCTTGCCTCAGATCCGGGCTGAGATCGGCCCTTTTCGCCGCGGTCACAGCGCTCGCCTGGCCTGCGCTCGCCGAGACCGTGACGCTCCGCTTCGTCCAGACCAATGACCTCGACCGCATGGAGGAAAGCGACGGGCGGGGGGGCTTCGCTAAGTTGGCGGCGGTCGCCAACGCCCAGCGCGCCGAGGAAGGAACGACCTTTCTCGTCGTTTCCGGAGACATGATCTCGCCCTCCCTGCTTTCCGGCATAGATAAGGGCGCCCACATCATCGACATCCTCAACCAGATGGACGTGGGCGTCATGACGCCGGGGAACCACGAATTCGACTTTGGAGCGGATATTTTCCGTACACGCATCGGAGAGGCGACCTTTCCCATTGTCACATCGAACGTGCGCGAGCCCGACGGAAGTCAGCCTGCCAACACGATGGACACGCTGATGGTCGAGGTCGGCAGTGTGAATGTCGGCTTCTACGGATTGACGACCGCCGGCACGCCGGAAATTTCCTCCCCCGACGACATCACCTTCGCCGATGAGCTGCAGACGGCGCGCGCCAAACAGGCGGAATTGAAGGAAGCAGGTGCGGATTTCGTCGTCGCGGTTATCCATTCCGGCTTCGCTGTGGACATGGACCTCGCCCGCGAAGGCCTCGCCGACCTGATCCTTACCGGACACGACGAGCATCTGTTGACCTACTACAACGGTCGCACGGCCATGACGGAATCAGAAAGCCAAGCGCACTACGTCGTGGTGACCACCATCACGCTCGACAAGACCGACGACGAGGGGCGGATCAGGACCAGCTGGACCCCGGCCTTTCAAATCGTCGACACGATGGACGTGGAGCCGGACGCCGAGATCGCTACGGTCGTGCAAGGCTACCAGGACAAGCTCGACGAGGAGCTGGGCATCGAGATCGGCACGACCGAGACGTCGCTCGACAGCCGTCGGGCCTCCGTGCGCAGCCAGGAGACCGCAATGGGAAACCTGATTGCCGACGCCATACGGGAGGCCGTCGACGCGGACGTCGCGCTGACAAACGGGGGCGGTATCCGCGCGGACCGCGAATATGATGCGGGATCGAAGATCACTCGCGGCGATGTCCTTGCAGAGCTTCCATTCGGCAATAAGACGGTGAAGCTCGAGCTGACCGGTGCTCAGCTCAAACAGGCACTGGAGAACGGCTTCTCGCAAGTGGAGGACGTCGCCGGCCGCTTCCCGCACATCTCCGGAATGAGCGTGGAGGCGGACATCTCGAAACCGGCGGGCGAGCGCGTTGTTTCCGTCATGGTGGGCGATTCCCCACTCGACGAGAGCAGGACCTATACACTCGCCACCAACGACTTCGTCGCTCGCGGCGGCGACGGCTACACGGCCTTCGTCGGCGCGCCGAACCTGATCGACGAAATCGACGCGCAGCTGATGGCGAGCCAGGTGATCGACTACATCGCCGCCCGGGGTACCGTTGCTCCTACGGTCGAGGGTCGGATCAAGCTGGGAACGTAAACGTCGGCTGGCCGGCGCCGTGGGCCGCCGTCGCTTGACGGCGGCCCCCGGCTCTCCCCTCTCGCCTTTCTTATCTGCCGTCACCCGCTTGCTGCGTTGGCGTGGCACCTCTTCCCGCGAAGGATCGGGGATGGACTCTGCGTCGTTCAGAGCCTGGCGTGAATCTTTGGGACTACGAGACGCCGGAGCGGGGCAAGCCAAGTCCTCCGGCCACGCTTTCCCGCACCCGGCATTTACCTTATAAGGCCCGCCTGACCTGACCCTGTTCTTGAGGAATCGCGCCCCGGGCGGAGCCGCCGCACCGGGGTTTCGCACGCCGCCATGCCCAAACGCACAGACATCTCGTCCATCCTCATCATCGGCGCCGGGCCGATCGTGATCGGGCAGGGCTGCGAGTTCGACTATTCGGGCACGCAGGCAGTCAAGGCGCTCAAGGCCGAGGGCTATCGGATCATCCTCATCAACTCCAATCCGGCCACGATCATGACCGATCCGGAGCTGGCCGACGCAACCTATATCGAACCAATCACGCCGGAGATCGTCGCCAAGATCATCGAAAAGGAGCGCAATGAGCGGCCTGGCGAGAAGCTCGTGCTGCTTCCCACCATGGGCGGCCAAACCGCCCTCAACACCGCGTTGTCGCTGAGACGGCTGGGGGTGCTTGAGAAGTTCGGCGTCGAGATGATCGGGGCCACCGCCGACGCAATCGACAAGGCGGAAGATCGTGAGCTGTTTCGCGAGGCGATGCAACGGATCGGATTGGAAACGCCGAAGGCCGCCTTCGTCAACACCTCGGACCTGAAGAAGCGCTTTCGCGAAGAGCGCGAGGGACGGACCGCCGCGATCGAGCGCGACGTTCCCGAAGGCCAGGAGAGGCGTAAGGCGCTCGCCGCCTTCCAGGCGGAATGGAACGCCGGCGAGCGCTTGAGGCGCGACGAGCACCGGCTGACCGCTCAGCTGCAGGCGCTGCATGCCGTCAAGGAAACGGGTCTGCCGGCGATCATCCGCCCCTCCTTCACGCTCGCCGGCACCGGCGGCGGCATTGCCTACACGCTCGAGGAGCTGAACGACCTGGTGCTCGGCGGCCTCGACGCCTCCCCCACCAACGAGGTGCTGATCGAGGAATCGGTGGTCGGCTGGAAGGAGTTCGAGATGGAGGTCGTCCGCGACAAGGACGACAACT
>CAZARE010000275.1:0-6902 GCA_964487455.1 uncultured Propylenella sp. | reverse complement strand
AGCATGCGACGAAGCGCCGGCGGAAGATCGGCGTTCCGCGCCGTCTCCAGTGCCGCGGAATATTCCGGCGGCTCCGATTGCGCGTTCGAATAATCCGATACTTCGATGAGGCCTGAATACACTAGCGGATTTCTTACGCCGTCGGCGATCAGCTCTCTGTAAAGCTGGGCGGACTCCGCTCTCTTGCCCATGAACGCAAACAGCCCGGCAAGTCGGATGCGCGTCTCCGGGTCGGTTGGAGCCAGCGCCAGCGCCTTTCGGTAGGCGGCCTCCGCCTCCTCCGGCTTTTGCGCCGCCATGCAGCAGTCGCCGAGGGTGCGCAGGACCGGGGCCTGCGGGGACAGTCTCGCCGCCTTGCGGAGCTGGGTCTCGGCGCTGCGCATGTCATCTGCGCCGAGATAAGCCAATCCCAGCAAATGCCGAATCGCGCCGTCGTGGGGGCTGCGGCGGCTGGCTTCCGACAAGAGCTTGATCGCCTCGGCATGGCGGCCGCCGCGAACAAGCAGGGAACCGAATCGGGCAAGGACGGTGGGGTCGTGCGGCGCCACCGCCAGCGCGTGCTGGTAGTGCGCAAACGCCTCCGCCGGGCGGCCGCGCCGCTCGCATTCGAGCGCGGCGGCGAGCATCCGCGCGGCGGGATGCGGGGCGGCAGGCCGCAGTTTCCGCTGATTCTTGAGCATTGCGGACCTTCCTAGCGCCTCGCGGCGCCCGAATCGAGGCCTTGCCGCGGTTCGGGCGAGCGCGCCGCGCCATTCCTCCGTAATCGCGCGTGCGCCCGCGCCGGCCTGGGGAGAACGTCCCGAAATGGCGCCGGAGCCCCCGGTTTTCGTGGCAATTCTGCAACATGGGAATGGAAAGCTTATGGCGGCAAAGCAAGGCTGTTGCCACGGCCGAGCGGATGGATAGTGTCACTTCAGGCAGCCGATCGGCGGCCGCTGTTCTTTCCGGGGCAGCACGAGGGGCGGGGGCCCTGACCAGCCAGGTCGAAAGCGGATACCCCGGCTCAAGCAACTTGGACTGGAGGTCTAAAATGAAACTCAAGAGCCTTCTTTTCGGCTCCGCGGCTGTCATCGCCGCCGGTACCGGGGCGCAGGCCGCCGACCTTCCGATCGTCGAGCCGGTCGAGTACGTGCGGATCTGCGATGCCTTCGGCGATCGGTTCTATTACATCCCGAACACCGACATCTGCCTGCGCGTCGCCGGGCGTGTCCGCGTCGAGTCACACTACTTTGACCGCGACCCGAGAACGTCGAACGACAATAACTGGACGACCCGCGCGCGCGGCTACATCTACCTTGACTCGCGTGCGCAGACCGACATCGGCCTGGTCCGCGCCTACATCGCCACGCACTTCACGGTCGGTCCGGCCGGCGCCACGACAGACGCGGGGGCCGGGGATCCGCAGCTCGTCAATCCGAACTACCCGGGCGCGGGTCTGGACCTCGAGCAGGCGTTCATCTCGATCAGCAACGACTGGGGGACCTACACCGCGGGTCACGCCTACTCGTTCTTCGAGCTCGCCGGCATCAACGGGATGTATGGCTACTACAACCCGCGGACCATCTTCGGCGTCGACGCGTCCGACACGTTCGCGACCCTGTTCGCCTGGACCTTCGCCGGCGGGAACGGCTTCTCGTTCACGGTCTCGGCGGAAGACCCGGCATCGAGCTTCCGTCGCCTCAATGGCGATGACGACTACGAGGGCCAGGAAGCGCCGGACGGCGTCGCCAACATCCGTGTCGACCAGGGCTGGGGCTCCGCCCAGGTCAGCGGCGCGGTGCGTCATATCCATGACGTGAACGGCGATGGCATCGGCTTCGCGGTCGCCGGCGGTCTCGGGATCAACCTTCCGGGCGGCTGGAGGGCCTCCGCCATGGGCGGCTACTCCGAAGGAGCCATCGGCTACATCACCAACGACTTCTACGGTGGTGGCCTCGGCGACTTCGACGGCCCGACCGGACGGCAGCAGAATGAGGCTTGGGCGGTTCGTGGCGGTGCCACCGGACCGATCTTCACCAACGTCAATCTCTGGGTCGGCGCCTCGTACACGCATGTCGAGGAAGCCGACTGCTGCGTGGCGGGCGACGAGTACGACCGCTGGGGCGTCATCGTCGGCGCGGCGTGGAATCCCGTCAACGGTCTGACCATGGGTCCGGAGTTCGGCTACACGAACCTCGACGTGACCGACCGCACGGGCCAGGACGAGACGGCT
The DNA here is from genome assembly GCA_964487455.1 of uncultured Propylenella sp. GTDB lineage: Bacteria > Pseudomonadota > Alphaproteobacteria > Rhizobiales > Afifellaceae > DASWJZ01. The sequence continues at coordinate 4,690 of CAZARE010000275.1, read as the reverse complement.
CGCGGCTTCATCGACCGTGACGTCTGGAGCCTGATGTGGCGCATTCAGCGCGACTTCTAAGCTCGCGCAGGACTTGAACGCTGGAAGGCCCGGCTCCGCCGGGCCTTCTTTTTTCGTCCTCGCGCCTCCTCGGGTTGCGCAGGCCGGTCGGGCCTCAGTTCCGGCGAGCCGCCGAGCTGCTTGATCCGCAAGCCCCCGCCCGCTACGCCGGTGCCAGCCGACGCGCCGCCCGAAACTCTGCCGATGCCTCCGACATTCCTTTCCGCCCCCCGCCAAGCTCGCATGCATGCAGGCACGCCTTGAGCGACTTCGTTCCGCCGAAGCCAAAGCCCTATGCGCGCAAGCTCAATCCGCTGATGCGTATTCTGCGGGTGCGGCACTCGTCGATCTCGGTGCTTTACGACCGCAGCTATTCCATGCGCCTCGGCGAGGTGTGGACCCCGTCGCGAAAGTGCTACTTCCTCAACCAGCCCGACCTGGTGAACCGCGTTCTTGTCAAGGAGAGCGATCGCTATCCCAAGAGCATCTCCATGGGATCGATGCTGGAGTTCCTCATGGGCACGGGCGTCTTCGTCTCCAATGGCGCGCTCTGGCGCCGCCAGCGCAGGATGCTCGACCCCGCTTTCGATCAGGCGCGCATCCGCGACGTCTTCCCGCTCATGCGTATGGCAACGGAGGAAATGGCCGATCGCCTTCGCGGGCACCGCGACGGCGACGTGCTGGCGATCGACGAAGAGACGACCCATGTGACCGCCGACATCATCTTCCGGACGATTTTCTCAAAGTCCCTGGAGAGCGCGGATTCGCGGCGCATCTTCCGCGCTTTTGGGCGGTTCCAGGAGCTCGCCTACGCGCAGGGCGTATGGAGCATGGCGGGCGTTCCTCCGTGGCTGTCGCCGGGACGTCTCTTCGCGCGCCGCCAAGCCAACATCATCCGCGGATTGCTGGAAAAGGGTGTCCAGGATCGGCTCGACGAGCAGGCCTCCGGCGCCGGTATGGAGCGTAAGGACATCCTCGCCTCGCTTCTGGAGGCGGAGGACCCCGAGAGCGGCGAGCGATTTACCCGCAAGGACCTCGTCGACCAGATATCGGTCCTCTTTCTCGCCGGCCATGAGACGTCAGCCAGCGTTCTGGCCTGGGCGCTCTATCTCATTGCCAAAAGCCCCGATGTTCAAGAGCGGCTCTACGATCAGTCCATTGCCGCGTTCGGCGACCGCCAGCCGGAGTTCGCCGACATGAAGAAGCTCAGGCTCGCCCGCGACGTCTTCCGCGAGGCGCTCAGGCTCTATCCGCCCGTCTCTTTCATGAGCCGGGACGCCACCGAGACCACTTGCCTGCGCGACAAGACGGTGAAGCCGGGAGAGATGATCTTTGTGTCGCCGTGGCTTATCCAGCGGCACACGAAGCTCTGGGAGCGGCCCGACGTGTTCGATCCGGATCGCTTTTCCAACCCGGCCAGCAGAGAATCGCAGCGTTCCGCCTACCTCCCCTTCAGCGCCGGCCCGCGCGTCTGTCTTGGCGCGTCCTTCGCCATGCAGGAGGGCATGCTGATCCTGGCCTATCTTGCCCGGCATTTCCGCTTCCAGCCTGTTGAGGATCATGTCCCGAAGCCGATCGCCAGGCTGACCTTGCGCTCGGAGAACGGCATCCGCCTGCGAGTCTACAAGCGCGGTGGCCGCGCTTCCGTTCCCGATGGCGCGGCGAGCGGAGAGGCTTGCGGTCGAGAATCGGATCCGGGTTCGTGAGGGGATTCAGGTGGTAGCCATCGTTCAGAAGGCGCAAGGGCTCGACGCACACGCCGCAAGCTACAACGCAGGCGGTTACAGCGGCGTCGACGACTTCCTGACGGCAGCCAGAGCCTTCGATCTCAGGCTGTTCGAGCCGAACCGCTCGGTCTCCATCGACCACGGACGCATCACGTGCACGCAAAAGGAGCGGCGGGAGGGCAAGCGCGGCCTCTTCTTCTGGCTGCTGGACTCGGTCGGACGGGAGCCGATCGACTATTTCGAGTTCGGCGTGATGAGCTGCAAGACGTTCAACCGGGTGATCGAGTGGACTCCGAACGTCGACGCGAGGTTCTACGGCTTCGATACGTTCGAAGGCTTGCCGGAGCCATGGGTGCGCGAGTTCGGGGACGGGCCGGTGGGCGTGGCACGCGCCGCCGGCGAGCTGAAAGCGGCCTACCCTCCCGCCGTCTACGATGCGCGTGCTACACTATTCAAAGGACTGTTTCAGGACACCCTGCCGGAAGCGTTGCAGGCGGCATTCCCGGCAGGAAGGCAGGCGCGCCGGCCGCTGTTCGTCAATATCGACAGCGATCTCTATTCGGCGGCGCTCTACGTGCTCACCAACATGCATGCGCTGCTGCGGTCGGGCGACTACGTCTACCTTGACGAGTTCTTCGATGCGTTGAACGAGTTTTCCGCGTTCAACGACTACATCCGCTCTTTCGGAACGAGGAGCTGGTTCATTCCGGTCGCGCGTGCTTACGATGGCATGCTCTTTCGCATCGACCTCCCGCCGCAACAGGCTACGGAAGTGATCGACCGCCGATCGACATCGGCTCTCTCCCGCCTGCAAAGTCTCCTTCGTGCGCGGCTCTCGCTGCGCAAATCCAAGGGCATCGGCCACGAGCGAAAGGGAGAGGCGCCTGCGTCCGAATAGGTATTCTTCGCCGGCGCGCCTGGTCGGGCGCCGAGAGTTCGATTGGAGGAAGCTTACTGGTTGACGAGAACGGCGGGATTCGGGGCGGTGAGCTTGGCCCTGGGCCTGGTCCGGGACAGGACGATCGATGCGGCGGTCACGACGTCGATGCGGGCCATCGCCCCCTCGATCGCCAGCTCCATGCCCGCTCGGGTGAAGAAACTTCCGTTCACCTGCGCGCGCGCCAGGACCACCCGCTGGAAGGCACGGTAGAGTTCCATGTCGGGCGGCGTTCCCTCTACCCAGAAGCGGTCGAGCGAGTCCTGGAAAGTGAGGCCCGGGATGTCGAAAAGCGCGTTTCCGAGCACCTTCACCGGCCGTTCGCGATGCAGCGCCGATAGGCCTGTCGTGCTGTTGACGACCACCACGCCGCGGCTCTTGGAGAGCAGCGAAGGCAGGTGGCCGCCGTCCATCACGAAGATGCGGTCGCCGATCCCCAGGCGCTGTGCGATCTTCCTGGCTTTCTTGCGGAAGTTCACCAGCCCATTGTCGAGCGGGTGGAGCTTGATGAGGAGAATGGAATCGGGCGGCGCCGACGTGGCAAATGACGCCAGCGTGACCTCCATGACCTCGGCCATCGACTGGAAGGGCGAATGGCGGCGTATCTGGTAGTCGGTCTCAAGCTGTAGCGGTAGGAGGTAGTAGGGGCGGTCGGTCTGCTGCAGATAGCGGCACAGGCGAACGGTGTAATGGCGTTCGTAGGGGGCCTTGAAGAAACGTTTCGTCCAGCCGCCGAGCTCGACGACGGGGTGGTGGGTCCGGTGGCGGCGATAATTCGGATAGAGCGGCGCAAGAGCCAGGATCGCGGTCTGATTCAGGATCTCCCAGACAACGCGCTTGGGAAAACCGCCGCTTGCGCGCCGCGGGCCGTTCTCATCGGAATCGATCTCGGCTGCCTCGGTCAAGAGTGCCTCGGCGTTCCGAGGCAGGGTGGAATAAGCGTTGGTGCCGTCTCGCTCCAAGGTGATCCATTCGGGCCGAAAGTAACCCTCTTCGAAGACGTGAACCGCGATACCGCGTATCCGGGCAAGCTCCAGGGCGACCCGGTGGTAGGGCCGGCAGTCGCCGAACAGCACAATGTCGCTGATCCCGGACTGGTGGAGAAAGCTGCCGAGAAAATCGCGCCAGCCGGAGAAGCGGCCGCGGTAGCTGACGGCGCCGGGTTTCGGCCAGAACAGGCGATCCCCGCCGCAGAGCAGGATCCGGTGCACGGAGTGGCCGCGGTCTTCTATCTCACTGGCAAGCCTGAGCCAGAAGGGGGTGGAAAGTCCTTGCAGAAAGAGGAACGAGCGCTTCGTTCCGAAACCGACCACCATCACTCCCCCCGAAACGTCCGCATCAGGATACCGCCACAGACAGGTCTTCGCAATCTGCCAAGGTCCTGGTTAGGTGTAGCATGTCCGGCTGCATCATCAACTCCGGGTCTCCGATAGGCACCGGGAAACGCGGGAGTGATCGTGTTAAGGGCACAACTGTTGCACTTTTGCACGGCTCGACCTAAGCGGCCGGCATGCAAAGAATTGCAGTCCTGACACGGGGGTTGTGGAAGCTCAGGCGCGAGATCGCGGCGCTGACGGGCATGACGCCGGTCCGTTGGGACGCCTTTCCGCGGCCGAGCTTCGAAGCCGTTGCCGGCTGGGGGCATGCATCGACCGCGATTCGCGCACGTCGGCTCGCGGAGCGCACGGGCACGCCCTACATCGCGTTCGAGGACGGCCCGCTGCGGTCGATTCGGCCGGGCCCGGCGCAGCCGCCGATGAGCATGGTCGTTGACCGGTCGGGCATTTACTACCGTGCCGACACGGACTCCGACCTCATCGCCTTCGCCTCCGCGCCGGATTGGTTCGATGGTGCTGTGGCCGAGCGAGCCAAGTCAGCGGTCGCCACCCTGCTGCGACTCAGGCTTTCCAAGTACAATGCCGGGCCCGACCGCTCCCCCGACGAGATGCGGTTGCGCGGCGGAAGCCGGCGTGTCTTGGTCCTCGAT
>CAZARE010000274.1:0-9716 GCA_964487455.1 uncultured Propylenella sp. | reverse complement strand
GGCGTTCAGGTCGCGTTTCTTCTTCTTGTATTCCCAGGCGAAATGATTGCGCTTCCACACATCGGCGAAACCTTCGCCTCCGCCCGTCTTCGTGACGCCCTTCTCGAACGTGAACCACTCGCCGGTCGGATCGGCGGCGATCGGGTCCTCGTGTCCGAGGAGCCGGCAGAGGTCGATGAAGTGCGACTGCGCCGCGGCGCGCTCGGTCAGCGCGACCGGCTTCCACTTCCGGATGAATTCCGTGGGGGTCATGCAAGGCTTTTACGAGGATTCAGCGATGCCCGTCACCCTCTTCCGCGCGTCCCCTCCCCCTTGTGGGGAGGGGTTGGGGAGGGGTCCCCCCTGCGGGGCGCCCCCGCTAGCGACGGCTTCCCCCTCCCGCGCGTCGCCTCGACCGGCGGAGGTCGTTCTTCCAGCTGCGCCGCTCCCACCCCCCATTCACCCCTCCTTCACGACCGATCCACCACCCTTTCGCGCAAATCGCCGGCGAATCACGCCTCCTGACGCCGACGATCTCGGCGGCATCTCGATCCGCCGCCCGGATGCCAGCGGATCGCGGGTGTCCGGCTCAACGAGGACGCCTCGCTCGGCGGCAGTTGCATACCTTCCGGCGCGGCGTATGTTCAGGTCGCGCGATGCCACGCGCCCGGGATGCGCCGATGTCGATTGCCGATCAGGTCTACGAGCAGGTGAAGACGCTCCCCGACCAGCTTGCGCGCGAGGTGCTCGACTTTGTCGTCTACTTGCGCGAGCGGCGTGCTCGTGCCGACTGGCGCGACCTTATGGATGCGCAATCGGCCTCGCTCGCCCCGGTGTGGGATACGCCCGAGGACAAAGTCTGGGACGATGCTTGAGCGCGGTGATCTGCTGCTCGTTCCGTTCCCTTTTTCCGATTTGTCGGCGAGCAAGCGGCGCCCGGTGCTGGCGCTGACGGCGGCTGACCGTTACGGCGATATTTCATCGCTTTGCCCGTCACCTCCCGGCCGCAGGCGGAGCACGGCGTGCCGCTCGCGGCCGGCGATCTGGTGGAAGGCAAGCTTCCGGCGCCGAGCTGGATTCGTGCCGATCGCATCGTCACGCTCAACTCCGGTCTGGTGGTGAAATCCGTCGGCCGCGTTTCCGAACGCGTCGTCGCCGCCGCGTGGAGCGCTTCTGCGCGTATATTGGATATGCCGGAGCGAAGTGATCGCTTTCGCAAGCGAAGCGGGGTGTGAGCGCCCGCCCTGTCCATCGGACGGCCATACAATCATGAGTCGGCTCCCCCTCGAAACCTCCTCGTCCCTCCCCCCATTCACCCCCCCTTCACGACCGATCGGCCACACTTTCGCGGAAATCGCTGGCGAATCACGCCCTTGCGCCGGAAATGGGATTGACCGATCCTGCGGTTGAGCGAGAGGGAGGGCCGCAAAGGTGGCCTGGATGAAGGACCCGTTCAGAACCGACGGCCGCGGCCGCTGGCGCCAGCGCATGCTGGCCTTCGACGGCTGGCTCGATTCCACCCTCTACGAGGCCGGCCGCGGCTTCGGCGACTGGTACGACCGCTTCTCCGCCTTCATGCGCCGCTTCCAGGCGGAGGGCGTATGGCGCGGCTTCTCCGAGATCGGCTCGGAGGGCATGACCGTCGGCGTCGCCGGCGCCTTCGTCATGCTCGCCTTCGCCGTCCCCGCCTTCGACGAGATCGACCGCGACTGGCGCACCCAGTCGGACTTCTCCGTCACCTTCCTCGACCGCTACGGCAGCGTCATCGGCCGGCGCGGCGTGCTGCAGGACGACACCGTGGAGCTGGAGGACCTGCCCGACCATTTGGTGCAGGCGGTGCTCTCCACCGAGGACCGCCGCTTCTTCGAGCATTTCGGCATCGACGGAATCGGCACCGCGCGCGCGCGGGTAGAGAACGCGCGCGCCGGCGGCGTGGTGCAGGGCGGCTCCTCCATCTCCCAGCAGCTCGCCAAGAACCTGTTCCTGTCGAACGAGCGCACGCTGCAGCGCAAGATCAAGGAGGCCTATCTGGCGCTGTGGCTGGAGGCCAACCTGACCAAGCGCGAGATCCTGAAGCTCTACATGGACCGCGCCTATATGGGCGGCGGCACGCACGGGGTGGGCGCCGCGTCGGAGTTCTATTACGGCAAGAAGGTGACCGACATCGACCTGGCCGAATCGGCGCTGCTCGCCGGGCTGTTCAAGGCGCCGGCGCGCTACGCCCCGCACATCAACCTTCCCGCCGCGCGCGCGCGCGCCAACCAGGTGCTCACCAACATGGTCGAGGCGGGGTTCTTGACGGAGGGCCAGGTGGTGGGGGCGCGCCGCCATCCGGCGGCCGTGGTGGAGCGCTCGCAGACCGCCACCCCCGACTACTTTCTCGACGGGGCGTTCGAGCAGGTTAAGCAGCATGTCGACGGGCGCGAAAAGGTGCTTGTAGCGCGCACTACACTTGACATGCGCATGCAGAAGGCTGCCGAGGCGGCGATCGAATCCACGCTACGCGAGTCCGGCGAAGCCTATAACGTGCAGCAAGGCGCGCTCGTTTCGATGGAGCCCGACGGCACGATCCGCGCGATGGTCGGCGGCCGCGATTACGGCGCGTCCACCTTCAACCGCGCCGTCAATGCGCTCCGTCAGCCCGGCTCCTCCTTCAAACCATACGTCTACGCCACAGCGCTCGAGACTGGCAAGTACACACCCGACACAATGGTGCTCGATGCTCCGGTCAGCATTGGCAATTGGTCGCCGCAGAATTACGGCCGTTCCTACAAGGGGCGCCTCACAATGCGCGACGCGCTTAGGCAGTCGCTCAATACGGTGGCGGTGCGACTGTCGAATGCCACAGGGCGGCAGCCGATCGCCGATCTTGCGCATAGTATGGGCGTTACCTCCCCCGTCCGTGTGACCCGCTCACTAGCGCTGGGAAGTTCTGAGCTCACCGTTCTCGACCAAGCCACCGGATATTCGGTCTTCGCGAACGGCGGATACCGAGTGGAACCGCGCGGCCTCATCGAAATCCGCGATGTAACCGGCAAGACTCTCTACGACGCCAACGCAAATCCCAGGCCGCTGCAGCGAGTACTCGGCGAGGAGACAGTTGCCGGCATGGTCGACATGCTCCACTCCGTCGCTGAGGCTGGCACAGGTCGCCGCGCGCGCCTGCCGGGCATCCAGGTCGCGGGCAAGACCGGAACGACGAACGCCTATCGTGACGCGTGGTTCGTCGGCTTTACAGGCAACTACGCAACAGCAGTGTGGCTTGGCAACGACAATTACGCACCCACCAACCGACTGACCGGCGGCATCCTCCCGGCAATGACCTGGGCGAAGTTCATGCGAGTTGCTATGGCCTATGAAGTGCCGAAGCCGTTGCCCGGCTTGCCTCCGCCCCTTGATGCCGGTGGGCCTCTCGTCGCCGAGGTAGATGACGAGGAGGGACTGCTTGACCCTGGTGCCTCGGGCCGCCTCGCACAGCAAACCTCGGCGGCCCTCGGCAGGTTGGAGGAGCGGTTCCGTAAGGCTGCCGGCGACAGCCCGCTCCGGCAGGCCGCGCTTGGACCGGGCAGGAGGGCGACTCCGTAACTTTGCGCCCCTTTGCTATCCTTTCGGCTGTGGTGGCAGCGCTGGTGCTGGGCCTTTGGAGTGCATGGCTCGCGGTTCGTTCGCCTGCCCCAATCGACACGATTTCGCTCGGCGCATGGCAGGCGTGGCCGAACGCCGGTACGGTTGACGCCGACCCCTACTCCCGGGCACGGCTTGCCCGGATCGGAGAAATCCCGCTCGGCTCCGGCGAAGGACTTATGCTACTCGCCCAAAATGACGATACCGGCGCCCCTCTTTCGATTGCTTGCGCTTACCGCATCGCGGGGCAAACGCCTCCTGCTCGTCTGTGGACGGTGACGCTAGAGGATTTGAATGGGAATGTCGTTGAGGGTCCAAATGGGGCGGCTGCGTTGGGAAGCGACACGCTGTTTCGTGCTCCCGATGGCTCGTTCGAGATTGTGTTGTCGAAGACTCCGCAAGCTGGCAATTGGATTCCTACCGAAGGTGCCGAGCGATTTCGCATCGTTGTTCGCCTCTATGACACAACCGCACGCACTGGCACCGAACTAACGACGCTGTTCATGCCCCGTATCATTCGCGGCCGGTGCACATGACTGGGATCAGCATTCCGTGGCATTGGGAGTGGCCGCGCCCTCGATTGGGTGATGTGGCCACGTTCCTCATTGGCACTGCATTACTCGCCGGCTCTATTCATGTCCTCGTCATCTTGCTTATTCCATATCTTGCTGCAGCTGATGGGTGGTCGCGGCTCGCTGCCCATGCTGGCGAAGACCACTTGGTCGAACTCCCCGCAGCCGGTTCGGCTGCGAGCGACGTACTGGGTCTTGACCCGCTCTTTGTGAATGGCGCCTGCCGGCTGCGTCTCTCCGATGCGCCGGCCGGCATCACTGTGGATGCACGCGACCGCTTTTGGTCGGTAGCCCTCTATGATCCGCAGGGCACGATCGTATTTAGCCTCAACGACCGAACAGCGGTTCAGGGCCGTCTCGATATGATCGTGGTCAACTCGGCGCAGAACGCCCAGCTTCGCGAAGCGCCCACGGTAGAGGTCGAACAGACGATCGTGGCCGAGAGCCCATCAAACGATCTTATTGCAATCCTGCGCCTGTTTGCGCCCACCGCCGCGGCGCAAGCAGACGCGCGCCGTGTCCTCGCGCAGTCCGAATGCCTGCCCGCACCATCGGTTATTCCTACTCCCGCGTCAGGCTGACCGCGCGCCCTTTCCTATGTTTCGGCGCACGCGCCTCTGAGGGCGCTGTGGCATCGAACGTTGCGGGTCATCGCTGTACTCGATGCGAATTCCCGGAAAGATCACGATCTCTCCGGCGGGTTCACGCATACCCGACTTGCGTTTTGCCCTGCCCTTCGCAAACGGCAATATCTTGGCCATTTCGCTTCGACCTCCGTCTAGTGCGCGATCTGGACGCAAGATGGTTAACGAGCGGTGAAACGCGCATCGAACGGCTCGGGCACAAGATCGATAAAAGCCCGACCTTGCCGGTCCTCAATATCAATCACCCAAAGATCCGGATCGAAGCGAACCTCTTGCTCAAGGCGTGAGCGAGCGCTCTCCTGAGATGCCTGCCTGACGATCAGCGAAAAGAGGCGGTCCGTAGGACGTGCCTCGTCAAACACGCTCTGTGGAGCCGGACCGTAGAGATCGAAGCTGCCGTCGCGACGATCCAAAATGACAAACACTGTTCCCGCCTCATCGGCTCCGTGCCGAGCAATTGAGACGTATGCGCCCGCTTCTTCAGCGCGACGCCTCAGAGCGGCCACCCAGAAATCGGTGCGCAGGCGCAAGGACACTAGTTGTCCTGTAGCGCGCCCGCTGCGCGCAGTTCTACGATGAGCGCATCGCTAATCTCGCCGGTTGGCGGAAGGCCGTGATCACGCTGAAAGTTGGCGATCGCTTCACGCGTCTCAGATCCAAGGATACCATCGGCTCCCAAGGGGCCGTACCCTGATATCGCCAGGGCACGCTGGACTGCCGCCACCCGGTCGTCAAACGTCAGCGCATCGCGGCCAGCCGCTGGGTCGCTGAGCGAAGTGGCGCCCTCCACACTCATGGCTCTGAGCTCCGCGAGAAGTTCAAAGCGGGCCAGACCACTTCCTGCGCGTCCGGAGGCAGCCTCGAAAGCTAGAATCGCTGCTTCGGTCCGGGGCCCCGCCACCCCGTCCAATGCGCCTGAATAATAGCCATGCTGCTGCAGCACCGACTGAACGGCCAGTACGAGGTCGTCGGACCGCTGCACATCCGGCTCGGCGACATTGCGAGTGACGACAAGCGGAGCGGGATGCGGACGAGGCTGAAGCAACAACGCGTTTGCGGCGATAATACCCCCTAAGACCAGAATCGACCCTGCCAGCAGCAATGGCGTCCGCAACGGCTGCGCGGTCAGATACGAAACGTTCATGTCAGCGATCCTGCTTGATTCACTTTCTGGGCGTCTGCAAGAGGTCGGACCCAGAGTTCAGGCGAACGCTTAGGTGAGGCTCGCCAGTAAGGCATTCGGCCACAACTGTTCCGCCGGTCTCTTCGACAATCCGCCGCAGCGCAGTCAATTTGACGTTCTCCTCCTTATCCGCCGCCGATAGCTCCGTGCCGTACGCCGGCCTATGGACGAGCCGCAGAAGTACTACGCTTCTCAACTTGCGGCCGGAGAGGTGCAAGTGATCCCCCGCTCCACTACGCATCAACGAGGTCTCGATCATGAGAAGCAGGATTCGACGACATGCCTGCCGCTCGCATCTTGCCGAAAGGCCGCTTTCGACATCAAAGGTAATCGCGGTTTGATTAGCCTTGGCAGCCGGCTCGCCACATCGCAATGCGAAGGCAACCGCCTCGCCAACATCGCAGTTCGGGCCGGATCGAATGGCGAGCTCAGGCTCTAGGCCGTCGGCTCGGTCTAGTGCCGCAAGGGGGACACTGCCGGGCTCTGTAGGTCCGAGACGTATGGATACCGCACCGCCCGCTATTGCGAGTATCTCAGCCGTGCAGCTTAGCTCATTCGCTTCCCTTCCATTCTCGCCCTGCAAGGTGACCTCAAGCTTCTTCGGCCCGCACCGCGCTATCGCGCCCGACAGTTTCGGTCGATCCACGAGGCCGAACGAGCGCCCAACGTCGTTGCCTCTAGCGGTGGTCGGTAAACGCAACCGCTCCTCAGCAGCGCGCGTTGCGGCAAGCAGCGTTCCATCCCGGCGCACGACCAGCACGGTCTCGTTGGGCGCAAGTTGATCAAGGCATGCCGTGCTTTTCAACGCAATCCTCGAAGCCGCATCTATCCCCGGCGCCGTGACGATCCGAGCCAACGCCGGCGCTACCGCAAAAGCCGGCGCGAGCAGCGCCGCCGCAAGCCCGGTGCGCGAGAGCTCTCCGCCAGCAAGGAGAAAGCTCATCAGCCAGATGACTAAACCCACGAGAACGAACGCGTTGATCGCGGTGGCACACCGCAGCCTCGATGCAAGGGCATATGACGTCGCCAGATAGCCGAGAGCGAGCCCTGCCGGCATCGCCAGCGGCGCATCAAGCATGATCGAGGCGATCATGAGGATAGGAAGCCCGGTCAGGGCGGCAAGACCGGAGGCTCCGAGCGCGCGAACCATCAGGTTATCGCGGCAAATCGGCCATCCTCCGAACGTCCCACGCGACCATTGAGCTGCAATAGGTATCAGCGCCCCGAACTCGAACAGGGAAAGACGTGGTGGCATCTGCCTCGCAGTACGCGCCATCAGCCAGCCTTTGTCCGGCGTAAACTTTGGCTCGCACATTCGAGCGCCGATTTTAAGGAAGGCTGAAGCAACGGCTGCGGAGGACGCGAACGCCGGTGTTCTCGGGCGGAAAGCTTGGGTCAGGGTTAAGGGATGCTTTCGCAATTTTCTACAGCTTTTTGAGCGCTTAGGAAGTGTTAAGCCCGTTCGCGAAAATCGGTCAAAATGCACCGCGCCTTGGAAACGCGCCGTTCATTTGGAAGTGCTTGAGTGCCGCCACAAAGAAAAAGACAAATCGCAGGGATCGGGCATGTTTGTTCTGCGTTCGCTATTTTGGCTGGCGACGGTCGTATTGCTACTGCCGCCTTCGTCAGACTCCCTGGAGCCGGCGCCGCGCGTCAGTCTTCTACATACGGCCTATGCCGCGCGCGTCTTGCTGCAAGACGTCACCGGCGTATGCAGTCGGCATCCCAATGCGTGCGCTACAAGCCGGGAGGCCCTGGTTCTCCTGACGCAGAAACTTGAGACCGGCGCCGACATCGTTTCCGCCGGAATTGCCGCCGGACAGACTTTCTCTGACCCGCAAACGCACGGCACTCTGACCACCACGGATCTCGAATCAGCCTGGGGAGTTGCGGAACTTAGCCGCTGAACGAAGCTCCGCCCGAGAATTGCAAGCCCTAGCCTGACGGCCCACCTATCTGTGTTATAGGTGGATCATGGCCATACAAGAAGGAACAATCGAAAGCCTTGTCGAGGACTTCGGCTTCCTGGATGACTGGGAGGATCGATACCGGTTTGTGATTGAACTGGGCAAAGGCCTTGCGGATTTGCCCGACGCCGAGCGCACCGAGGCAAACAAGGTGAGGGGTTGCGCGAGCCAAGTCTGGCTCGTCACGGAGATCGCTGGCAATGGCGAGCCGCGTCTGCGCTTTCGCGGCGACAGCGACGCCCATATCGTGCGAGGGCTCATCGCAATCCTGTTCGCTCTTTATTCCGGCTGCACAGCGCGGGAGATCCTGGCCATCGACCCAGAGGCGGTGTTCGCTCGCATCGGGCTGCGCGAGCACCTGACGTCCCAGCGCTCAAATGGGCTGACCTCCATGGTGGCCCGCATCCGAGGTGATGCCGACCGAGCGCTCTCCAATGCAGCACTCAACTGACTCGCGGACGATAGTCCACCGCGCCCCAATGGCGTAGACGACCCGTCGAGGGCCGGCCGGACGCTAAGGGCGTAAGGCCGTAGTGACTCGCCAATCGCTCCAATGCCAGGCGCAGCACCAATTTTGCCGAACGCGCCGGCCATTGCCGCTCGCGCTCCACGGTCTCCAGGCCTTTCAAGAAGCAGCAGACGTCGATGGCCACGCCGGAAAGCTCGGGCCCGATTGCTCTAATGGCTCGATCGAAGCGGAGCCGCGCGCTGATGGCTGTATTGGTGATCTCGGCGAGCCCACCCGGGTGACCCGAGCGGCGGTTGCCGACGTTGGTCGACCAATTCGTGGTCAGCCGCGGCTGCAGCCGACCAAGCTCGAAATCGGACCGCAACCGCTCGCCTGCCATTGCCGCATGCGGCTGTAGCCACGGTGCTCCAGACCGTCCCCTGCGGCGCGACAATGCAGCTATGGGACTCTCGTCCAAGCTCGTAAGTGCACCGCGAACCCCTTCTGCCTCTGCAGGTGCCTTTCCGAGCTCGCCATGCTGAGCCCGAAACGGTAGATCCGTGCAGCGGTGTCTCTTTAACCAGGCCACCCCGGCAGCGGTCGCTGCATAGCTTTTGCCCTCGGCATCAGCCAAGAGGCCGCGCGTAAGAAGGTCTTGAACCAAACTGCCGGACACAGCCCGGGAGCGCTCACCGGTCCGTCCCGAAACCGCAAACCGGCCCCCGCGTTTGATGACCAGCCGTGCGGCCGAGTTCTCGCAGAGCACCGCGAGCAAAGCCTCAGCTTCGGCATCCTTGCGCTTCTTCACAACGGTGGCCCCGCTGCGGCACAATTTCGCTGCCAGCTGTCCAACGCCGATTCCAGGCACGCCAAGATACGCTCGAACCTCGGGTCATCTCGACAGTCCTCAACTCGCGCGCATGCATGCGCCACGGTCGTGCGGTCGCGGCCAAATGTCCTGCCTACTTGTGAGAGACTCAGCCCAAACTGAACATGCGCCAGGTACATCGCCGTCTGCCTCGCAAGAGCCACATCCGCGCGCCCGCGATTACGCGCCCGCATCTCTGTTACGCGGATGTCTAACGCCGCCGCCACCATTGCCTCGATGAAGCGACAGACGCTGTCACACGTGTTCTGGTCGGCAGCGACAGTCAGGTTTTCGCAGCCAGTGCAACCATTAGTCGCCATTCCCGCCTCCTGCATTCTAGGATTGTTTTCCTAATATTATCCTTGCCATACCCAACCGGACCTGCTAGATATGGCTCCAAGGAGAACGGCCATGTCGAAATCAGTCTTGTC